>DATFVD010000560.1:0-10372 GCA_035260505.1 Terriglobales bacterium | reverse complement strand
ATTCTGATCAAGGTCAACCAGATCGGGACGGTCAGTGAGACTTTGGACGCGATCGACTTGGCGCGCCGTAATGGATACACGTCGGTGATCTCTCATCGCTCGGGCGAGAGCGAAGACACGTTTATTGCAGATCTCGCGGTGGCGACGGGCGCGGGACAGATCAAGACGGGGTCGGCTTCGCGGACGGATCGCATCGCAAAGTACAACCAGTTGCTGCGGATTGAAGAGGAGTTGGGCGCGACGGGGCGGTTTTTGGGGGTTAAGGCGCTGAACTATAAAGGCAACTAGCAAAAGGCAGCAGGCGTGGGTTGTGGGTCAGTCTGATTTCCACAGCTAATGCAATCATCTCTGCATTAGCAGCACGTAGTCGGTTAGGGCTGTCAACAGCCAGATGAAGATTCCTATGCAGCGCATGAATATTGAATACCAAGGCTTCAGAAAGAAGTTGCAATGGTATTGGCTATGTGCCCGCCTGACCACTGTGCTTGTTCTAAAAGTCAAGAGCCAGCCGCAATAGCCCAAGAACAGACTGACTGCCACAGGCCAGCCGATGCCGAATGCCCTCATACGATTGCCTACTCTCCAAGCGCCTTCAGGATAAGCCCCTTGTCAATCCGCTTTGTGGCGGATGCGATACCATGTGGAAATCAGACTGACCCACTACCCAAGTGTGCTTGACTTAGTGCTTGACTTAGTCCATGACTTAGCTAATAATAAACGTATGGAAGTCAATATCCACGAGGCCAAGACCCACCTCTCCCGCCTGCTGGAGCGGGTTGCCATGGGCGAGGAAGTCGTTATCGCCAAGGCCGGAACACCCGTGGCCAAGCTGGTACCCATAGATGTTCGCAGGAAGCGACGAGTGCTCGGGTCGGCGAAGGGTGAGTTTACGGTGCCGGAGAATTTCAATGATCCGCTGCCCAAGGAGATTGAGGATCTCTTTTACGAATGAAGGCGCTTCTCGATACGCACACATTCTTGTGGGCAATCGCAGAGGAAGGGAAGCTCTCTCGCCGGGCTCAACAGATCTATACCGGTCCGAATGATCTTTGGCTGAGTGTCGCCAGCGTATGGGAGATTCTGATTAAGGTGCAGGTGGGCAGACTTCCTTTGCCCGAACCCCCGGGACCGTATCTGGTCAAGGAGCTAGCCAAAAATCGGATCGAAGTTTTGCCCATCACATTGGATCATGTGCTCAGGACTGAATCATTGCCGCTCCATCATCGCGACCCGTTCGACCGCTTGCTTATCGCGCAGAGCATCGAAGAGAAATGGCCAATCATCACCGCCGATCCATGGTTCGCACGCTATCCCGTTGATGTCATCTGGTAATTCGGCAGGGTGTTTTCTGAGAGCCGAAAAGTGAGAGCTGACGGCTGATATCTAAAATCCCATCCTGTCGTCCGCCGAAGGCCCGTACGTCGAGGGCACCGGTTCGTCATTCAAGCGCAGATACACGCCGAGCTGGGCACGGTGGTGTACCAGGTGATTGAGGAACATTTGCCGGTAGGCTAGAAAGCGCGTCCCGCTGAAGATGGCCTTATCCCCGAAACTGAGCTTCCACGGCTGCGTCCAGGCTTCATCCTTCGTGTTCTTGAGAGCGGTGCGAACCTGGGCAGCACCTTCATCGAAAGCCTTGATCAGTTGCGCCGCGGATTCAAACGGCATCGGGGGCATCTTGGTCTTTCCAAAATCAAGTTCAGGAGTGGTGAGGATTATGAGGCCGAAGCCAGCCAGTTGCGCTACGTGGGGCGCCAGTTTGCCGAGTGGCATGGATTTGGGATGAGGCGCGAAATCTTTCTTGTCCATCGGAACGCGTTCCAGGGCCGTGCGCGTCTTTTTCATTTCTTCGTCAAATTCGAGCAGTAAGAGGTCGTTGATGGGCATGGATTTCTCCGGGACATCGATTATAAAGCCTCGCTAGTTTGAAACCTCGTCATTTCTCCTATAGATTCTTCTTTCACCCATTTTCTCCGCGTGTCGGTACCTCAGCGTGTGGATTTGTCGTCGGAAGCCAAGAGCTAAAAAGCCAGGAGCTAACAGCGAAATTATGCCCCGTCCTAAACCTCTCGTTCTCATCGTCCTCGACGGCTGGGGGTACCGCGCCGAAACCAAGGCTAATGCCATTGCGCTTGCGCGCAAGCCTACCTATGACCGGTTGCTGCGCGAGTATCCGAACACACTCATCCACACCAGCGGGCCGTTTGTCGGGCTGCCGGAGGGACAGATGGGGAACAGCGAAGTCGGCCATCTGAATATTGGCGCTGGGCGCATCGTGCATATGGAAGTCACGCGCATCGACCTGATGATCCAGAATGGCGAATTCTTCTCGCATCCGGTGTTGCTCGACGCGATGAAGAATGCCCGGTTGGATGGACGCAAGCTGCATCTGTTCGGCCTCGTGTCGGATGGCGGCGTGCACTCGCGGCAGGAGCATCTCTACGCGTTGCTGAAAATGGCCAAGGAAAACGGAGTGGATCGCGTTTTTGTGCATGCCTTCATGGATGGACGCGATACGTTGCCGACCAATGGGGCAGGCTATCTCGATCAGCTGCAGCAGAAGATGCGCGAGTACAACTCCGGCAGGATTGCGACCGTCAGCGGCCGCTACTATGCGATGGACCGCGACCGGCGCTGGGAGCGGATCGCCAAGGCATATAACGCGATGGTCGAGGGCAAAGCCGAGGGCGGCACTTACGTTGATGTAGTACAGGGAATGAAGGAGTCCTACAACAGAGACGTAACTGATGAATTTGTGGTGCCGTTTGTCTGCACGGATGCGCGCGGAGAACAGGTGGCTAAAATCGGCGACGACGATTCCTGCATCTGCTTTAATTTCCGCGCCGACCGCGTGCGCCAGATCACGCGCGCTCTTTGCCGCAACAGCGGGCTGAACCGGAAGGGTGGGAGCGACTTGCCGGGCGCGGACGAACTCGACACAACAATTCCGCGTGAACGTGGGCCCAAAAATCTGACGTATGTTTGCATGACGCGGTACGACAAGAATTTCAACCTGCCGGTTGTGATTCCTCCGGAGTCGATGGCGAACATCCTGGCAAACGTCATGGGTGGGCTGAACATGCGCAACCTGCGCGTGGCGGAGACGGAAAAATATGCGCACGTGACGTACTTCTTTAACGGGGGCATAGAGCAGCCTTTCCCGGGAGAAGATCGCGTGCTGGTGCAGTCTCCGAAGGTCGCGACTTACGACTTGAAACCGGAGATGAGCGCCGCGGGAATTGCCGAGGCGGTTGTGAAAGCCACGAACGATGGAACCTTCGACGTGATCATCGTTAACTTTGCTAATGCCGACATGGTTGGGCACTCGGGCAAGATTGAGCCGACCATCAAGGCTGTCGAGACCGTTGATGCCTGCCTGGGCGAGATTGAGAAAGCGGTGCGCGCTAAAGGCGGAGCCATGTTGGTTACTGCCGACCATGGGAATGCCGAAATGATGATTGACCCTGTAACCGGCGGTCCGCATACGGCGCATACGACGAATCCGGTGCCGTTGATCGTGATGGCGGAGGACGCCAGGCAATTCACGCTCAAGCCAAACGGCTCGCTGCGGGATATTTCGCCGACGATGCTTGGAATTCTTGGCATCGCGGAGCCGAAGGAGATGACGGGTACGGATCTACGGGCAAACAAGAGCTAACCACAGAGAACCACAGGGGAACACAGGGGAACACAGAGAATCCCCGGCGAGTCTTGCAAGAGTTTCCAGCCTATTCTAGAAGCACTCCTTCGCTTAGGCAGGTCGCGGCCTTCCCGACAGCCGAGTAGCGGAGCACGGCGGACTCGTCGGAACAGAATGTGCGCAGTTCCGAATCTGGCTCTTTCGGCACCGCTGTGACCGAGAACTTGATAGCAGGCGCCACGTCGCAGCCGCTGATCGAGAAACTGTATCCGCCGCGCTTGCCGCTCGCCAGTGCATCATCGATGAGCATCGCGTGCTCATGGGTGGGCTCTTCTTGAAGTCCACTGCCTCCAAGTTCTGAGAGGTTGCACGTGAATCCGCGTTCCGGAAAGGCACTGCTATAGGCAATTTCGGCGGTCATAATGGTTCGAAGACTGGCGACAGCGGAACTTTCAGAGCCGGGATTCTGGGTCCTCTGCACATCCTTCAGGAAGTCGGGGTCCGAGAGCGGCACATGCATGGCCACCGTAACCTCATTCAGCTTCCAGATTTCTTTCTCTTGCTTCATGGAGAGAATGATGCGCGGTCTTACCGGCAACGGCTCGGGTTTTCCGTTGACGTAAGGATGAACAGAGAGCTCGATTTCATCGTCATCGCCCGCCAGATCGTCGCGCTCGACAATAACTTCCATCTTGCGCTGCGCTTCTTTTTCGTCGATGGTGAGCAGTACGGATCCGGAGTCAAAGGTCTCCAACTGCCCACCACTGTTGACAATTCCGCTCCTGAAAGACGTCACCTCCCGCAGAATCGGTGTCGAAGAGGTATCGTCTCCTTGCAAGAGAAGCTTCCTGGCCGCTTCCGGCAGATGCTTCTGGAATGCTCCGGGAGATTTCGCCAACAGCATCTCAATCAAAGCTTGCCGGGCCGTTTGCGGCGGCGCCTGTACCTGTGCGGCCGCCACGGCCCAACCAGCAGCCACCAGCAACAGAAATAGGTTGATTGGTCTCACTGATTCCTCCGCTCCTCGCCCAAATATGTGACTTTAGAACTCTTGCGGGCCTGATAGTGTAGACTCCGGTGCTGCGGCTGGGGTTCCCGTCCGCAAATGTGGAACGCTGCTGTCTATCTTTCTTGCGCGTTTCGGTTGCATCTATGAAGCTCCTGATTTGCGTTCACCATCCGTTTGATCAATGGAACGCGCCAGAGTGGTTCCCTAAGCGGCTCTCTCAGGAGTTTCCGCAAGTCAACGTCGTGCACCTGCCTGATTACACGCGCGTGGACGAGGAAATCGTTGATGCCGAGATCGCGATCGCCTGGTCGGTTCGTCCCGAGCAGATCGCGTCGGCAAAGAAGCTGCGATGGATTCATTCTCCTGCGGCAGCGGTTCATCAGCTGATATTTCCGGGACTCGTCAATAGTGAGATTGTTCTCACCAACGCGCGCGAAGTGCACGGGCCGGTGGTGGCGGAGCACGTCATCGCGCTTATCTTCGCGTTGGCTAAGAAAATCCCGGGTTCGGTGCGCCTGCAGCAGAAGCACGTTTGGGGGCAGCAGATTCTGTGGGACGAACTGCCTCGCGTGCGTGAGGTCGCGGGCGCAACCGTTGGTCTCATAGGCCTCGGGAGCATCGGACGCGCGGTTGCCAAAAGCGCGAAAGCTCTGGGCATGCGGGTTGTTGCGGTGCGCGAACATCCGGAGAAGGGAAGTGAAGGCGCGGACGCCGTCTTCGGGCCGGCTCACATTGACGAAGTGTTTCGGCAGGCGGATTACGTTGTGCTGGCAGCGCCGGTTACGGCCGGCACGAAGGCTATCGCGAACGTCGAACGCTTGGCGCTCATGAAGCCTGACGCTTGCCTGATCAATGTCGGTCGCGGGCCGCTGGTTGATGAGACTGCGCTCAGGTCCGCGCTGCGGGAAAAGAAGATTGGGGGCGCTGCGCTCGATGTATTTCCGAAAGAGCCGCTGGCTGCCGATTCGCCACTGTGGGATGTTCCCAATCTGTTGATCACTCCGCACACGGCGGCGCTGACTGACAAGTTATGGGAGCGGCATTACGCGCTGTTCTCGGAGAATCTGCGGCGTTATCTTGCCGGGCAACCTTTACTGGCCGTGGTGGATAAGCGGAAGGGATACTGATTCTGGAACAGTTTAGTCTCGTTAGAACCGCGGACATCAGCACTCGATCAACAGCAAAAATCTTGAACCACAGGGAGCACAGAGTGACACAGGGGAAACCTTGCCCGGAAAGCCCTGCGAGCTCTGTGTTTATCTTTCCCCTATCGCGTATCCACTCCAAACCCCAAGATCGCAGTTACTTCTACGGGCTCATTGCCCCGAAATGCTGGACGGAATTTCCAGCTGTGCAGAGCGACTAGAATCTTTGAGGTAGTTTCGGGTGCGCCGGGCTCGAGAACTTTTAAATCTTTGAGATCTCCTGAGCGGTCGAGGGTGCCGACGAAGATCACGTGAGTGGGCCGCAGGCCGTCGGGTAAATCTTTGCGCAGGGGTTCGGGTTCGCTCAATTTCTCTGAAGAGGGATGCGCTGCCGATGCGGGGTCGGCATACTGCATCACTGCCCTGCCTAGCGAGGTATCGATGTAGATGGAGTAATTGCGGTCGCCTTTCAGAACGCCGTAGTAGGCGAACACGCCACCGGAGCGAGGGGTCGCTTCGATCGTAATTCCTGATCCTTTGTGAGCGCTGGTCGACGAGCGGCCGGAACCCGTCGAGGGGGCATCGCCGCCGGGAGATCCAAAACTCGGCAGCGTTACGGTGGTGGTGCCGCCCTGCACGGATACTCCGGGCATGGCCGGTGCGCCGCTGGTGCCGGTTCCGGCGCCGCCGGGGCCCGGATACGGTGAAATTCCACCGCGGGCAGTTGGATCTGAGCCGCGTCCCGCGCCTTCTTTGCCTGCGCCTGAACCTTCTCCCTGCAACCCACTGCCGGGGCCGTTGCCTTTGCCGATGCTGGCTCCGCCGCCGCCACCGCCGAGACCACTCTTTGCTGTGCCGCTGGGGGACATGGCTATCGCGCCGGCGCCGGTGGAGTTCGGCAACCCCACTTTCGTTCCGGGCTGGCTGGAGATGACGACTCCGTTGCCGGCGGCGTTCCCTCCGGCGTTACGCGGCGGAGCTATGGAGGAGCCCAAGTCGAGCGGACCACCGGCACCGGCGCCTTTGTTGCCTCGTCCGCTACCCGAGAGAGCTTTGCCGCCTCCGAGGCCGGGTGGCGGTGGTACGACGTCGGCGGAGCCGAGAAGCGCACCAGCATCCTGGCCGGATTGGCCGGCGTTTCCAGTAGAACTGTTTCTCTGAGAACCGCCTTTCTGAGAGCCGGATCCGTCGATGGTGGCGGGAGGCGGCACAACCTCGGTCGCGAGCGTGCCGACGCCGGATGCCCGTGATCCTCCACCAGACGCAGCAGGTGGCGGAGGCACAGGCTTCATGTGCACGTCGCCAGCGGAGGTGCTTCCCCAACTATTGAGGTCGCGACTGACCTGTGACGGTGGCGGCGCCACTACGGCGGGGACTGGGAGGGACAGTTTTGGTTTCGACACGTCACGCTGCGGGGCAGAGACCGGTGGCGCAACCACATCGACGGTCTGCGTCAGGGGGACGCGGGAACTGGCCAGGTCGCGCTGCGTGTCGCGCGGAGCCGGTGCTACGACGGCGGGCGCGAACGGATCGGCGGTCTGCATTTTGTCTCGCGAGACGGTCGGCGCTGGGGGGACGATTGTCGCGTTCATGGTCGCGCTGAGGGTTGGTGAGGTGCGCTGAGCGGCGCGGGAAACTTCGGGCGCGGGAGGGATGATGTTGGCCGTCGGAAGGGCTGTGGTCCGCCTGGCTGTTTGGGAGGAAGATGAATTCAATTCCGGCGAGGGCGGCACTGGGCTCATCGTCATCGCTGGCAGTGTTGGTGCGATGAGAGAGGAACGCAGGCCTTCGGCGGGCGGCGGTCCGGGATTCGCTTTGAACGCGAGCAGATTGGCGACTGCGGAATCGGAATGCGGCAGATTTACCTTGGGAGCGTCCACAACTTTCTCGCTGGGCTTGTCGCCGCGGGCTACGCGAATGGTCTGGGTGCGGTGATGGGCCTGCTGACCGCCGGCGCGTCCGGACTTGCCAGACTGCGCTCCACCCCGGTCTTGCGTCTGCGGCAGTTCGTCGCCGGAGTAATAGATGACGTCCCATTGGGGACGGGTGGCAGGAGTCGCGACCTGAAGAGTGGCAAAGTGTTCAGGGAGCACGATGAGCGCGATCAGCAGCAGGCACTCCAGGAGCCAGCACGCGAGCATGCCGCGATATGGGAACATGCCAACGGGTGCTTCTCCGGCCAGCGCCTTCGGGGGGCGGGCGAGTGCCGGGCGAAACGCGGACTTGAACTCTTCCCATCGGGATGACCATTCCACCAGCAAGCGCGGCGGCTCGGGCCAGCGGGTGATGGTTTCCGGAATGGTTTCAACTTCGGGCATAAAGCGTGGTTCTTTCCCGTTCAGAAAACATGCAGGGCCGGGGCATTCTTCGAATCTCGATGAGGCTTTACCAAGATTTCAACATCCTGATCGAGTGCCACGAGAAAACGCAGAAGGCGCTCGACGGAAAACTGCCTGAACTCGCCGCACAGCATCTTGGATACGTCCGGCTGGCGGATGCCGAAGAGATCTGCCGCCTCGACTTGTTTCAGGCCGCGCCCTTTCATGAGTGTGTCGATCTTGAAAACAAGCTGTGCCTTAACGAAATGTTCGTCCGCATTCGGCACACCGAGATCCTTGAACACGTTTCGGCCGCCGTTTTCATATCCCTTTTTGCTCATGGTATTCTCTCCCTTGCAATCTGTTCGGCCTCACGCAGCCGTTGCTTCACCAGTTCCAGGTCCCGGGCGGTCTCGCGTCCAGTTTTCGATTTCTTCTGGAAAGCGTGAAGGACGTACACCGCTCCGGCATAGCGCAGGGTGTACACGGCGCGAAACGTATCGCCACGAAAGTCCTTTACCACTTCCACCATCCCTGCCCCGCCGAAGCCGCTGAGGGTCTTCGCATCGCGATGCTTGCCGCCGCGCTGCGCGATGTAGAGGGCATAACCCATGTGATCTTGGACCGGCCCGGGAAACCCACGCAAGTCCCTGCGGCTCGATCCGACCCAGATCACCGGTTTCAAGGACAGATCCGCAGTCATTTAAGACTACTCCGAATATAGTGATATCACTATATCATGTCAAGGGCAACGCAAGTAGTGCCTGAAGATATGGGGGCAATCGCAAGGCGTTCATTAGCTTCGATGCTTCAGGCGGCCTTGGTGTGGACGGGACGCTCTTCGAAGGAAATATCCACCTGGTCGCCGATTACGGTCAGGGAGTCGCGGATGGTGCCTGTGGGGAGCTCGAGGACGGAAGCGGCATGCACGCGAACAGCGGCCAGGCGCCACGGTTTGAGCTCCTCTTCTATGTGGATGACAATCCGCTCGCGGTCAAGGTATACGGCATCGATTGGGAACCGCATGGCGAAGGTGTGGATGCCGTGGGAGGGGTTAATCCATAAGCCCTGGCCACGCGAGAAACGGGACGAGTCCGTGGCCATCAGGCCGCGAAAGCGGGACCAGTGGGTACGCGCGATCAGAAGATCGGTCGCTAGATAGGTGGTGCGTGTACGGTTAAAGGCGTATCCCTTGGGCCCGCGCGGGGGCATGGCAACTCCTGGGAATTTGTAATTGGTGATTTGTAATTTGTAATTTGAAGCCGGCCCCCGGGTCCCGCACCTAAATTGCAAATTACAAATTACCAATCGAAAATCTGGTTTAGGGATTCACTTCTTTCCTCCAGCAACGGGGAGGAAAATGTGCATGAGTTGAATTACGGCTGGCCCTACGGTGACGAAAATCAGAGAGGGCATGACAAAGAGGACGAGGGGGATAATCATTTTGACGGTCGTCTTGGCGGCCTGTTCTTCGGCGCGCTGGCGGCGTTCGGTGCGCAGGGAATCGGAATGGACGCGCAAGGCCTGGGCGACGCTGGTTCCGAAGCGATCGGTCTGAATCAGGGTTGCGACGAGCGCGCGAATGTCGTCGACGCCAGTGCGCTCGGCCAGATTGCGGAGCGCCTCGACGCGAGGTTTTCCGGCGCGAGTTTCGAGGTCAAAGAGATGGAATTCACCGCTCAGTTCCGGGTGGGCGTGGCTGAGATCCTGGCCGACTCGCATCATGGCCTGATCGAGAGACAGGCCCGCTTCCACGCAAATCACCGTCAAATCCAGGGCGTCGGGAAGGCCGAGGCGAATCCGGAGCTGACGTTCCTGCAACTTTTTCTTGAGTAAGAATCGCGGGAGGAAAAAACCGAACGCGGTCAGGCCCACAAGCAGCAGGGGGGAATTGAATCCGGTAATCAGAAAGACAGAGAAGAAGCAAAGCGCGGCGAAGAGGACACGCAAACCGCGGTAGATGGTCACGTGCTGGGGATCGCGATATCCCGCCTGAATCAGCCAGGCCCGGGTTTGCGAAACATCGGTGGGTGAGACCGGCAAAGCGCGGCTGAATGGATCGAGGGCCTGCTGCATGCGTTCGCGGATGGCGGGTTTGGTCTGGGCTTTGGGGCGCTGCCAGCCGATTTCGCGCAGGCGGGATCCGAGCACCGACGAGGGCGCAACCGAAGCCGCTCCGAAGGCGAAGACGATCACCGCGATGGTGAGAAAAGCGAAGATGGAGAGTGCGAGGGCCAGCGTCATGAATTAGACCTTTACT
>DATFVD010000559.1:0-3596 GCA_035260505.1 Terriglobales bacterium | reverse complement strand
AACTCGATGACCGCCGATGGAGCGCTCGAGAGCAATGCTCGAATCCTGAGCCATCTTCAGGAGCGTAGCTTCGTCGTCGAAAGAAGCGTCCCCCTCGATCGCCCGCAGCGCCAGCGCACGGTACATCGCTCCGCTCTCCAGGTTCACGTAGCCGAGTTTGCGTGCCAGGCGGGAAGCGATGGTGCTCTTACCCGCTCCGGCGGGGCCGTCGATGGCAATAATCAGTCTGCGTTGGGATGGATCGGTCATCGTGGGAATGTGCGATTCTACACGGCTCAAGCGTGGAACACTACAGGTGGCATGGCATGCTTGGCGCGGGGCTCGTGAAAATTCGAACGCGTGGCCTTCGACAAGAATCGGTGCCTGCCAAGAGCGCTGCCAAACTTCGCTCGGCTTGGACGCGCGAGGACGTCCGTCCACACGCACCGTCCCCACACCAGCCATCCCTATACGGCCTCTTCAGCTCACCCGCTCGGGGCGGCGATTCTTGGGGACGTATACCTGCTTCGGCGGTGTTACCTGCAGCAGCGACTTGCTCCCGACATGCACAAAGCTCAATTCGCGCGCCGAAAGCAAAGCGTGGATTGCTTCTTTCACTCGTGTCCGCGGGACGAAGTTCGCGAGGAAGTTCTCGGCCTCTCCCTCATCCACCGCAATCACGCAATCCAGATATTTCGAGACCAGCGCGGAGAGCGCTTCGGGGACCGAAATTCCCACGCCCTCGCGCACCACATCCGGCGCCCAGCGCGATAATTCGTCCCACACCGAACCTTCCTCCACCGTGTAATCCACGCGCGTGATCCGCAGCTTGGCCCACAGTTCGCTCAGACCGCGATCAAGGCCGGCATTTGAAACCGATCCACCAAGCATCACTCCGAGCTTTGTTTTTGAAATCGGTCCACGGCGGCGGATGATTTCAAAAGCATCACAGGCCAGCGGCGAATAAGGAGATCGCGGCCCTATTGCAGGCGGGTGCTTCGGATTGCGCTCGCCCACGAGTGAATAAAAGTACGGGAACACGGAGGGTGCCAGCAAGAACGCATTGTTCTCATCGATCAGCGGTGCCTCGTAGGCTGCTTTGTCGCGCAGCGCGCGCACCATTAGTTCGGTCGCTTCTTTTGCTCGCGGATCGTTGTAAGCATGCTGGCGCGCGGGCAACTTGTCATCGGCGCCCACCCACGCTCCTACGAAAGTCGGCAATGGAATCGCCGGCCGCATAGGATACATTAGGCAGAATCCCACCGACTCGAGGAAGGCTCGCGCCTCGTCCAGAGTGCGCACGGGTTGGCCGTCGAGGCGCCACTTTTGCATGCGAGCTTGCAGAAGTTCCGGGTCGGTCATGATTTCGATTAGAACACAGGCTGGCTCTCAGCTGTCTGCTCACAGCCGTCAGGTCGCTCGTCGGTCTATAAGGAAAGAGCTGAGCGCTAGATCCTCTTGAATGCCTTCTGAATATCCTGCATGGAATAGCGCAGAACGACCGGCCTGCCGTGCGGGCAGGTCATGGGATGCTCGGTTTTTGCCAGTTCCGCCAGCAGCCACTCCATTTTATTTGGTTCGAGTGGCATATTGACTTTGATGGCGGCGTGGCACGCGATCGATGCGGCGATGCGCGTGCGCACCGCTTCCAGGTTGATGGCCCGATCCTCGCGCGTAAGCTGCTCGAAGATTTCGTTCATCATGTGTTCGATCTGCGCCGCGTCGACGCCTGCCGGCGCAACCTTCACCGCGACGCTTCGCGCGCCGAAGGGTTCCGCCTCAAAACCATTGCGCGCTAGTTCTTCGGCAATGTCGCTGAAGATGGCTTGCTGTGCTGGAGTCAGCTCGATGACGAGGGGCATCAGCAAACGCTGGCTCTCCACCTGCTGCGCCGAGCGTTGCCGCAGTACTCGCTCGAACAGGACGCGCTCGTGAGCAACGTGTTGATCGATGATCCAAAGGCCGTCTTCGTTGACAGCGAGAATGAATGAATTTCGAATCTGGCCGAGCGGCCGCAGGGTCCTCAATGACTCGAGAGTTGGCGCGGTATGCGGCTCCTGTGGAATGGGCGGCGCGCAGCCGTGATCGGGAACCGTCCGCTCATCCAATGTAGTTCTCGGATCTCCAGCCAGGGATACTGCGGCGTTTGCCTCGACTGCGATTCCGCCCTCGAATTCGAGGTGGGCAGTCGTCGCCGCGATTGTGGGCGCCTGCAGCGCAAACCCACCCGCAGCCACCGGTTCGGATAAATCGCGCCACGGAGCACGCTGCAGGCCATCGCCGCTGTTCGCGTCCTGGCTGATTGAAGCACTGGTGAGGACGGGATTGGAGAGGCCGGGACTAGTGAGGCCAGGCCTTGCCGTGGGTTGCGCGCCAATCTCCGTCAAGAACTGCGGGACGGGACGGGCCTTCATGAGCGCTGATCGTACCGACTCGCGGACGAAATCGTGAATCACGGTTTGCTGCCGGAAACGCACCTCGGTCTTGGACGGATGTACGTTGACATCTACTTCGGCAGTCGGCATCTCAATAAAGAGCAGGACAACTGGAAACACCGTCGGCGGCAAAATGTTGCGATACGCCTCGATGACCCCATGCTGAATTAGACGGTCGCGAATCAGCCGTCCATTCACAAAGATGAAAATCGAATTGCGATTGAGCTTCTGAATTTCCGGCTTGGAAACGAAACCGTGCAGCCGCACCTCGCCAAAGTCGTGTGGCGCGGACACTCCTGTCCGCGTGTCCGCTGCGGGCTGACCGGATGTTCCTTCCTCCTCTGACTTGGAGGATACGGTCTCGCGGGCAAGAGTGTCGGCGCCACGCCGCCACGGCGGAGGCTGCGGCAGACCGATCCGCTCCAGTGGCTGCATGGCCGCAAGCGGAATCAACTGGTCAAGGGTCTCGCGTCCAAAGACCTGGTATACACGTTCGCGATGGCCGGCTACTGGCGGCGCCACCAGCACGGCATTCGTCGCCGAGTGCAACTCGAAGTGCTTTTGCGGATGCGCTAAAGCGTAGTGGGTTACTAACGAAGCGATATGGGACAGCTCAGTCGATTCCGATCTTAGAAACTTCTTGCGCGCCGGAGTATTAAAGAAGAGGTCGCGAATCGTGATCGAAGTTCCCAGCGGTAGCCCCGCCTCTTCCACACGGATTATTTTGCCGCCGTTAATTTCGAGGACTGTTCCGGCCGCTTCCTCTTGGGCACGAGTTTCCAGATGCAGCCGGGCGACGGAAGCAATAGAAGGCAGCGCTTCGCCGCGAAATCCGAGCGTCGAAATGCTCAGCAGGTCGTCGGTGTCTTTGATTTTCGAGGTGGCGTGGCGCTCGAAGGCCAGCATGGCATCGTCGCGCACCATGCCGCATCCATTGTCGGTGATCTGGATCAGCTTCTTCCCGCCCGCCTCAACCTGAATGCGAATTCGCGTGGAACCGGCGTCCAGCGCGTTCTCCAGTAACTCCTTCACCACCGATGCGGGCCGTTCAACTACCTCGCCGGCAGCGATCTGGTTGGCAACTCTCTCGGAAAGGACGTGAATCTTGCCCATTGGGATCGGTCGGTGGACGGCGGCCAGTGTTCAGTGTGACAGATTTTTGGGCGCAGCGTAAAGGCAGGC
>DATFVD010000558.1:0-4504 GCA_035260505.1 Terriglobales bacterium | reverse complement strand
TCGCGCAGCCGCCGCCAAGCCTCCAGATAGTGCACCCGGCGCTCACTCTGCGAGTACGGGCCATACGCCCCGCCACAATCCGGGCCCTCGCTCCAATGAATTCCCAGCCAGCGCAAGTCTTCAATCATGGCGCGAGCAAATTCCGCCCGCGAGCGCTGCGGATCCAGATCCTCATTCCGCAAAATCAGCGTTCCATGATGCTCGACCGCCCGTTGCGCGGCGATCCAGAAGGTCCGCGCATGTCCGAGATGCACCAGCCCGGTGGGCGAGGGCGCCAGGCGTCCGCGATAAGTTGTTCGAGAACTCTCGCGGGGAATTAGAGAGAAGCCGGGTGAGGTATTGCTCACAAAAACATTCTAGCGGGAAGGTGAGGGATCACCGGCGTGTTCCCTGCCACACGGCGTGTATGGCGGCGCACGCTGCCTCTCGCCGAGTTCGTTCATAAGTCACGCTATATCAATGGTCGCGGAGCTGGCCGTTCTCGTGCGATATCACTTCCGACTGCGCCAGCCGCAGAGGAGGTGACACAAATGGCAACCATTTGGAAATCGACCAACCCAGCAACTAACAAAGCAAAAAAGAACACAATCTCCGGGACGATGCTTTCGTCCTGGTCGCGTCAGCAAAAACTGGCTATGCTCGCAAGCTTCGTGATTCTCGGGCTGTTGCTCGCGGTGAGCGCATGCTCGAAGCAATCTCCAAAACCAGCGCTGGTCAGCGTCTCCAGCCCCACGTCGAGCTCGCCGACACCTGGAGCGGCGGCACTCTCTGTAACTACCCCAACCGCAGTAACCGCACCCGCACCGGCAAAGAAGACGCCAAAGAAGCGTCCCGCGAACGTCACTTATAGCGACGTCACCTCCGGTGTTTCGTTTCTCTATCCGCGGAAGTTCGCGCTGATCTCGGGCGACAGAGCGCAACCTCAGATTGCAGCCGTGAGTATGGACGATGTCCCGATGAACTTCGTCCAGCCCGGCGGGGTTACGGTCGCGACCGTCGCACTACCCGGCGATTCGTATCCCGGCACCGACTTCGCATCGGCCTTCTTTAACGTGAACGTCAACCGCAGCGTTTCCAAGCAGGAGTGCGAGCGCTTCGCCCTCGTCGACACGCGCAATGCCGACGGCGAAGCGGTTGACGCCGAGAAAGTGAAAATCGGCGAGACCGACATGGAGACGACTTCCAACTTCTCTGCCGCCGCCATGAAGCAGACCGAAACGCAGTACTACCACAGCTATGACCATGGAGCCTGCTACGAATACGTCTTAGGACTGGGCACTGCCGGATACGGCATCAAGGACGGCGTTGAGCCGGTCAACCGCGACAAAGTCTTCGCCAAGCTGGAAAAGATCCTGGCCACGGTGAAGATCAATCCGGTCGAGACGGAGCACAGTGCCGAACCGGCAATCGCCACCATCGCGGCCGGCAAGGAATAAGGAATAAGATCGAGGCTCCGGAGAAACATGAGGGCCGCGCGAATATTGCGTGGCCTTCCTGTTTCTTCTATCTGTCGCCGAATGATTTAGTGACTCAAAGCATCGATGACAAAATGGTTCAGGGTATTATCTAGCTGTGGTGACCAATCGCGTCGCAAAGAACAAAGTACAACTCTTGCATTCCGAGAAGCTGGGTAAACTGGCCTGGCTGGTGCATGCCTTCTCGACACGGCATGGCGGAGTGTCCCGCGTTTACGGCGGAAATTCGCTGAATCTTGGGTTCACGAAGCAGGATTCGCGTGTTGCGGTCGAGCGCAACCGCGAAGTTTTTCTCACAGAACTGGGCGTTGCAAATGGACGCAAAAGCTGGCCGCTGGTTTCGCTGCGGCAGGTCCATTCGGATGTAATCCATCGGGTTGATCGACTGCCAATTGACCCGATGCCGGCAGATCCCATGGCTGGAGACGGGATGGTCACCGACACGCCGGGACTCGTCTTAGCCGTACAGACCGCCGATTGCCTTCCCATCATTCTGGCGGATCAGAAACGGCGTGCTGTCGGCGTTTTTCACGCTGGCTGGCGTGGCACGGTCAAACGCATTGTCGAGAAGGGTGTCGGCGAGATGCGCAAACATTTCAAGAGCGATCCCCGCGACCTGATTGCGGCAATTGGCCCCGGCGTGCAGGCGTGCTGCTACAACGTGGGCGAGGAAGTGCGCACCAGGTTCGAAGCGCAGTTCGCATACGCCGCCAGTTTATTCCGCGAGGTCAAGGAATCGGATCCGGTGCGAGAGAAATATCCACTGCTGTTCCTAACCGCGCGCGCGCCGGGCCATAGCGAATTGCCGGTGAAGCTTTTTCTTGATCTGGTAGAAGCGAACCGGCGGCAACTGCTGGATGCGGGCGTGCTGGCGAAGAATATTGAGGCGGCGGGGCCATGCACAGCATGCCATACGGAGCTGCTCTTCAGCTACCGGGCGGAGAAAGGCGTTACGGGGAGGCTGATGGCGGCGGCAGGAATCAGCCCGAATAAACCCACCCCGGGATAACCCGTCGCGCGACTGGGCGGGTCCTGAGCGAAATCGAAGGAATTCGTCCGCCCCTGGGCGAACTTCTTATGCCAGGTCGAACAGAAGAACTTCAGCCTCTTCAGTTGCTTTGATCGTCAGCGTTTTCTCTTCGCTTATCGCCGCACCGTCTCCCTGATACAACTTCTTGCCGTTCAGTTCGACTTCGCCCTTAGCGACTTGGAGCCACGCGTAACGCTTGGCGCCAAGCGACTGCGTGGCCTCTTCTCCGGGGGCAAGAAGAGTGACGAACAGCTTCGCGTCCTGATTGATCTTTACCGAGCCCTCGGCGCCGTCGTTGGATGCGATCAGGCGAAGCTTGCCGCGCTTCTCAACTTCAGGAAACTTTTTCTGTTCGTAGCCGGGTTCGTGCCCTTGCTGGTCGGGGAGAATCCATATCTGCAACAGATGCACGGGTTCGGTCGCGGACGGATTCGCCTCGCTGTGGCGGATGCCGCGGCCGGCGCTCATGCGCTGCCCATCGCCCGGCAGGATCACAGACCCTGTGCCCAGGCTGTCTTTGTGCTCCAGTTTGCCCGACAGGACATAGGTGATGATCTCCATATCGCGATGGGGATGTGCCGGAAACCCGCCTTTGGGCGCGACCCAATCTTCGTTAATGACACGCAGCGAGCGGAAACCGATCCACTTCGGATCGGAGTAGTCATTAAAACTGAAGGTGTGGTGGGTCTTCAGCCACCCGTAATCGCCCCCGCCACGCTCATCGCTGCGTCGGATGGTTATCATGATGTCGCTCCTTACTTTAATCGTTGTAACGACTATCTCGATTTGTTTAGATGTGAGGAGAGCGGGAAGGATTCAGGGGTGCGACCATCGCTGATCGCTAGTCGCTGATCGTTAGTCGCTGGTCGTTCGTCGCTGGTCGTTCGTGATTCGCTAAGCCGGTAAGCCTGCTATGCTTCGTCTCTTGGTGGAGCGACGGGCGTCCTCGCCCGTCACGCCCCCGGACTCCAGTTATGCCTTATCGCGTTGTTTCTTTCACCATGGCACAAGTACGGCAAGGAGCGCTTGGATTCCAGCGTGAACTGAGTGCGATCCTCCGCGAACGTCCGGAGATCAAAGTGTATTCGGTAAGCCCCTTCGACCTCGATGAACGCCGCCGGTTCAAGGATCGATTTGGCGGAGACATCGTGTACTTTCTCAACCACGCGGCATGTCAGGAGTGCGAGCGGCTGAATCTTAATCTGCAATTTCTGGGGCAAATCTCGGATGACGAACTGCCACGCCGACGAACCGTTGTTGTCGGCATGCCCGAACGGACTGGCGGAGCCCCGACGGTCTAGCGCCGCATTACAGGGCGGACGAGAAGCTAGTCTTTCTTGTGCTTTTTTTGCGAAGAGTCAGCCTTGGGCTTGTCGTCTTTCTTGGTATCCTTGGCGTCCTTTGTGCCCTTCGCGTCTTTCGTTTCTTTGGAGTCTTTCGCTTCTTTTGTGCCGCCGTCGCTTTCGGAAGAAGAAGAGGACGACCCCGCCGAACCGGCGCCCTTCTTAGCATAGTCCGTCACATACCACCCCGAGCCTTTGAACTGTACGGCTGGAGCCGAGATCACTTGGTCGATGACGCCACCGCATTCGGGGCATTTCCGCAGCGGCTTATCGGAGAATTTACGGATTTGTTCGAAGCGGTGTCCGCAGTTCTTGCACAGGTATTCGTAGTTGGGCATGTGTGAGGTGATTCTAGAGGCGGGGATTCATCGCCGTCAATTTTGCTGAGGCATCGTTTCTTCTCTTGCGAACTTTCGCGGGCGGGGGCGCCCGCGCCACACGTGCTCAGCGTTTCAGCAGATCCACGGGTTCGCGCACATCATACACCCGGAAGTATTTTGCCATTGCCGGATATCTTGCGGCGACGGCTTCGTACATGGCATAGGCCACGTTGCGATAAGACGTGTGTCCGGCGGGCGTAGTGCGCAACTCGGAGATGTAAACGGCCTCGGCGAAATCCATCTTAAACAGCGTGCGCTTGCGGAAAGCGAGCGGGA
>DATFVD010000557.1:0-3295 GCA_035260505.1 Terriglobales bacterium | reverse complement strand
GAACGACTGGATATCAGCGTATGGAATCAGGAGTTTCGTGCCCGAAGACTCGAAGGTGAGCGACTTCTCGGAAGTGGTGTCCAACCGTCCGACAACACCCACGCGCAAAGCCGGAGCCGTGCCGCCGGCGTACATCACTTGTTCGTCCTCGACTGCGGCCATCGGCAGCGCCAAGGCCAGGAGCAAACAGAAAGTCATCAATTTCTTCATGGCGAACCTCCTCAGGTTTCAACAAGTACATGCTGAGTGATTGGGCGGACTTGGGGAGATTGGGTTGTGACACTTTCACAAGTGTTACGAGATAAGCGGGTTCTGAATGAACTCTACGTAGCGCCGGAGTTCCGCGATCGAAGCCTCGGATAACAATGGGAAGGGAATTGCCCGGCAGCCCGCTGGCAGTTCGGTTGCCGTAACAGAATCGCAGACCACCGCCGTTGTCTGCTTCAGCCCGCGCTGCCAATTCGCTTTGCGCGCGTCCCGGAATACCAATGCGTCCGGGTGGAAGCCAGCGGCATTCAGCATAGTGCGCGCCAGTTTTAAGAAATCTGGCCATCCCGAGGCAATGCCGATCAAAGCGCCTGACGGAGCAGGCAGCCATCCGGCAAGCGACGCTGGCACCGAGCGAAAATGGAGTGTGAGTAATTCAGTTCCTGCTGGGAGCAGCTGCCGGACGCTTGCCGCCCGGTTCGGGAGCGCAAGCGGAATTGCGCCTTCTAGCGCCGTGGCGCAGTCCTGCAGGCCGCAACTTGTCGCCGGAAAAGTCACGCCTTGAGCGATCTCCGCGACCACAATTCGTCTGAGCTCTTCCTCCGGCTCGATTAACAGGAAATGATCGGGCGGTTGCAGTTCCAGCCACTGGCGTAGGCGGGAGCGCACTGTACTAAGAGGAGCGCCGAGTTCGCGGGCTGAGCGAAAGAGGCGAGCAATCAACTGATCGAGCGCTAGGGCCGACGAAGGAGTCAGGTCGGGCTTGCGCTCGCGGACATAGACGCCGCTGCCATGGCGAAGCTCAACCCACCGCTCCCGTTCGAGCTGGCGGTAGCCGGCACTGACCGTATTGGGATGTAGACGGAAGCGCCGCGCCAGTTCCCGTGTGCTGGGCAAGCGCTGCCCGGGCGCGAGGTCGTCGCTGAGGATACCGAGGATGACTTGCGTTACGAGCTGTTCGCGGATCGTAACTTCACTGCCGCGGGCAAACCAGAGTTGCATGACGGGCTATCTTACCGGAGATCCCGGAGATCGCTAAGAGCTAACCACAGGGGGCACAGGGTGACACGGGGAAGCACAGGGGGGTTCCCTGTGTTCACTGTGGCAAGGACGTTTGTGGCAGAGAGCGGCGCTCTATTTCTTCTTCTTGCGTTTCATATATTCCTCGACTTCGGCAACAGTTTTGCGGTGCTCGCCGGCGCTGGAGTCTACGGTGTCGAGGGCGTCGGTCAGCAGGAATTCGTACTGGCTCGCTTCGGCGGCATTGGTGTTTGCGGCGTTCTTGAGGGCGCGCAGCTTAGATTGAAATTCCGTGTCGGCTTCGATAATTACTTTTAGCGGCTTGCGGATATCGTCCTTGCGGCCAAGGTACATGTCGATGTTGTCATTAAGCTCGTCGTAGACTCCGAGGAAATCTTCGAGCATGTCATGAGTCTGGCGGGCACGGTCGGTGGCCTTGGGATCACTGCGCATCTGCTCAAGTTTAGTCATGCGATCCCGGGAAAACTTCACGTAGAGCTTTAAGCGTTCGTCAGGATCGAGCATGGCATCGCGGAGCTGGTCGATTTCCAGGGTATTCAGTGGATCGCGGCGGCGCTGCGCCCAAAGCGGAGAGCAAATTGGTAAGCAGAGCGGAAGAAGGAGCAGCCCGGCTAATCCGAGCGTAGCGCGCCAGCGCTGCCTCATTTCTTCTCCTTCTTGCTGTCTTTGGCGAACATTTCTTTGAGCAGGGTGGTGCGCACGTCTTCCAGACGGTGGATCGCCTGTTCCACTGGAGGCTGGTCCTCGAAGACGAGAGTGCGCTTGATGTCGCGCAGTTTCTCCGCCATTCTTCGAACATCGATCTCGACATTCTTGAGGTGCTTCCTGGTTTGCATTGCGGCGTCGCGAGCTTTCTCAGAGTAGGTAACGATGTCATCGACGGCGGCGCGCGCCTGCTCGGCACTGCCCTCGCCGTAGAGTTTGTCGGCATTGCGAAGTTGATGCTTTGCGATCCGGATGGCGAGTTCGGGGCGGTCTTCGGGACGCGCGCTTTCGAAGCGCGATTTGAGTTCGTCGACGGTTTCGTTCTTAGCCGCCGAACACGCGACGAGGCTAAAGGTTATGAGATATATCGAAATGGTCAGCCGGCGCATGGTCATCAATGCTTCTTCGGCTCGATCGCGATCAGCCGATGTCGAGCTTGCCACTCCTGATCAGGATACTTCCCACTGGCGACATCCAGAAAGTGGTGATAATCGAGTGCGGCTTGTTTGTAGTCGCGCAAGTGGTCGTAGGCGGAGGCCCGAAGAAAAAAACAGATCGCGGGCATCTCCGCATTTAACAAGGTGCGCCCATTGAGGGCTCGGATCGTCAGTTCGTAGTTCTTGTTCTCGCTGGCGGCGAAGGCGAGATCCACGTAAACATCGGGCGAATCGCGCTTCAATCGGAGAGCGGTGAGAAATTCCTGTTGAGCTTCCGGGAACTTTTTCTGGCGCAGCAAGGCCTGTCCCAGGCCACGATGCAATTCGGGGTCCTTCGGTTGGGTTGTGACCAGAGCGCGATATGTGTTTTCCGCGAGGTCATTTTTTCCGGCACTCACATAAAGGTCGGCGATTTCGCGCTGCGCCTCGGAATCCGCTGGGACGAGTTTCAGCGCAGTCTGGATTTCCGTGATGGCGTCGTCCATCTTGCCCTGCGCGGCCAGTACGCGCCCCAGTTGGAGATGAATGCCGGCGTCATCCGGGCGCTCGGTGGCCAGCCGGCGCAGCAGGGGCTCTGCGTCATCGAGGCGGCCGGACTTCATGTAAATGTTGGTCAGGCCGATCGCGGCTTCTGTCGAGTGCGGATCGAATGTCAGCACTTGTTTGTATTCCGCTTCGGCGTCGGAGAATTCTTTTTGCCGCTCGTGCAGCAGACCGGCAGAAAGATGAGGTTCGGGATCCTTGGGCGCGAGCTCGGAAGCTTTGCGGTAAGCCGCGAGTGCGTCTTCCGGCTTGGTATTTTCCAGCAGATGCGCGAGTGCGAGCCAGGCGCGGGCTTGACCTTCTTCGACGTGGTCCGCGGGCTTGAGGCCGGTGGCAGCGCGCAGAAAACGCTCAGCCTCAGG
>DATFVD010000556.1:0-7123 GCA_035260505.1 Terriglobales bacterium | reverse complement strand
AGATAACCTTCGGTTTCGACGACCTGGAGAATCTTGCCACGCTCGATGCCCTCGACCAGCACCTTGATGTTGCCGTCGGGAAGCTTCAGGCTCTGCACGATGTTGACGATGGTGCCGACCTGGAAGATGTCTCCGGCCTTGGGCTCGTCGATGCTGGCATCGTGTTGCGTCGCCAGAAATATTTTCTTATCGCTGGCCAGAGCTTCTTCGAGCGCACGGACGCTGGACTCCCGGCCCACCACGAACGGAGTCATCATGTACGGAAAGATGACCACGTCCCGAATGGGCATCATCGGCAGTTTCTTGCTCTCGAATTTTTCCTTGGGGTTGGACAACTCGTTCTCCCGTCTCTGGTCGTTGTTTGGTCGTTGTTCGTTAGTCGTTAGTCGCTGGTCGTTAGTCGTTGGTCGCTTGCCATTCCAGTTCGCGAACGACTAACGAATAACGACTGGCGACCCGTCAGCTTGCTGCTTTCTCGATCATGGCCAACGAGACGTTTCGTTTCTCGACCATCTCGCGGGTCACTTCAAATTCCTTAACTTTCTTCTGGCTGGGCAGACTATACATCAATTCAAGCATGAGCTCTTCCAGAATCATGCGCAAGCCGCGGGCGCCAACTTTACGCGCCATGGCCTGGCGCGCAATCGCGCGGTTGGCCTCATCGCTGAACTTCAGGCGCACGTTTTCAAACTCGAACAGGCGCTGGTACTGCTTCACGATTGCGTTCTTGGGGCGGGTCAGAATCTCGACCAGCGCGTCTTCGTCCAGTTGCTGCAAGACGCCCATTACCGGGAGGCGGCCGACAAACTCGGGGATCAGCCCGAACTTGATCAGATCCTCGGGCTGCGCTTCGGAAACGAGTTCAAAGTTTCGGAGTGCGGCTATGCCCGCCTCGGTCTCCGTATCTTCACCCATGCGGAAACCCAGAGCCTTCTTGCCGATGCGCCGGCCGATAATTTTCTCAAGACCCACGAAGGCGCCGCCGCAAATGAAGAGGATGTTCGTGGTATCGACGGGCGTGAATTCCTGATGCGGATGCTTACGTCCGCCCTGCGGCGGAACGTTCGCGATCGTCCCTTCGAGAATCTTGAGCAGCGCCTGTTGCACGCCTTCGCCCGAAACGTCGCGGGTGATTGAGGGGTTCTCGTCCTTGCGCCCGATCTTGTCGATTTCGTCGATATAGATGATGCCGGTCTGGGTGCGGTTCACGTCGCCTTCGGCGGCCTGCAGAAGTTTCAGAATGATGTTCTCGACGTCTTCACCGACGTAACCGGCCTCGGTCAGCGTGGTCGCGTCGACGATCGCGAAAGGCACGTCGAGCATGCGGGCGAGAGTTTGCGCGAGCAGCGTTTTGCCGGTTCCGGTCGGCCCGATCAGAAGGATGTTCGACTTCGTCAGTTCGACGCCATCGCCGGTGCGCTGGCGGTTCATGTAGATGCGTTTGTAATGGTTATAGACGGCGACGGCCAGCTTCTTCTTGGTCTGCTCCTGTCCGATGACGTACTCGTCGAGGAATGTTTTTACTTCCTGAGGCTTCGGCAACTGGTTCGGGACGGCAGCCGAAGGGGTCGCGGTGCGGTCGTCTTCGAGGATCGAGTTGCAGACCGCCACGCATTCGTCACAGATGTATGCCCGGGGATAGTCGCTTGGCGACGAGATCAGTTTCGCGACCGCGTCCTGCGACTTGTGGCAGAATGAGCAGCGCAACATCTCATCCGAACCCGATCTGGTTTTCACTCGGCCTTACTCCTTTTCTGGTGGCCTAGCCGCGGCTGGCTTCCTTTTGCAGGCTGAGTCGCGGCCAGCCGCGTCTCCAGACTGCTTCATGAATTGCCGATCATACCTCTATCTTGTCTTATAGATGATATCGTCGATGATTCCGTACTCCTTAGCCTGCTGTGAGTTCATGATAAAGTCGCGCTCCACGTCCTTTTCCACTTTATCCAGCTTTTGGCCGCTGTGCTTGGCCAGTAACTGATTGGTAATCTCGCGCATACGCAGAATTTCGCGGGCATGGATGTCAATGTCGGTCGCCTGGCCGGAAAGCCCGCCCATTGAGGGCTGGTGGATCAGGATGCGCGAATTTGGGAGCGCCAGCCGTTTTTTGGCTTCGCCTGCGGAAAGCAGCAGCGCCGCCATCGAAGCCGCCTGACCGATGCAGATCGTGGTCACGTCATTTTTTACGTACTGCATGGTGTCGTAAATCGCCATGCCTGCGGTGATCGATCCGCCCGGCGAGTTGATGTAGAGCTGGATATCCTTCTCCGGATCTTCCTGCGCCAGGAACAGCATCTGGGCGATTACCAGGTTGGCGATATTGTCGTCAATCGGCGTGCCAATAAAGATGATGTTGTCGCGGAGCAACCGGGAATAGATGTCATAGGCACGTTCGCCCCGGCCCGTCGATTCGATCACCATCGGTACCAGCATCATTTGCGCATCGTTGGATTGCGTCTTCACGTTCACCCTTTCCACACTGCTGCCCTGACGTCGGTCTGGTCGGCTCAGGGGAGGATCAAAATGGTCCGTTTCATCATTATGATTATGCAGACTGGTGATACAGAAATTCGAGGGTCTTCTCGTTGCGGATTCGTGTCCGGATTCTATCGAGGCCCCCATCCCGTGTCAAACGAGCGCGTACTGCTTCGGATGTCTGTTTTGACTGTTTTGCCAGCGATTCCAATTCGTGATTCAGTTCTTCATCGCTGACCTGCACATTCTCTTCCTCCGCCACTCGTTCGAGCAGCAGCGCAGCTTTTACATCGTGAATCGCCTGGTCGCGCTGCCCCACACGCAAACGGGACAAATCCATTTTCTTCATCTGCTCGGCGGTCAGACCCTGCGCCGCCAATGCGCGCAGTCCCCGCTCCAGCCGGATGTCGATCTGTTGTTCGATCAGGGAGTCGGGGACTTCAAAATCGTTCCGCTGAATCAGTTCTCCGACCAGCTTTTCCTTGGCGGCATGTTCGGCTTCATGCTTGCGTTCGGATTCGATCTGCTCACGAATTGCTTTGCGCACATCGTCTATCGTCTGGAACTCGCCCAACTGCTTCGCGAACTCGTCATTCAGTTCCGGCAGGCTCTTCTGTTTGATGGACTGCACCTTCACCGCATAGGTGAATCTTTTGCCTGCCAGGCGCTTGTCCTGCGTATCTTCCGGATAGTTCACGTCGAAGGTCCGCTCATCTCCGGGATTGGCGCCGCGCAGGTGCTCGGTGAATTCCGGCATCGTGTTCTGGCCGCCGATTTCGACGAGCACTTCATCCATGTGAACGGGCTGGCCTTCGCCGGGCGTCGATCCGGATTCGGATTCGCCCGGTTTGGGATTGCCATCGAGCGAGACCTGAGCAAAATCGCCATCGGCGAGGGCTCGACCCTCCACCGGATTGAAACTGGCATGACGTTCGCGCAGATCGGCGAGGGCGTTGTCCACATCAGCGTCGGAAACCGCTATTTCCGGTTTATCGGCGCGCAGCTCTTTGTAGCCTTCCAGCCTGATCTCGGGCAGCACCTCAAAGGCGGCTTTGAATCGCAGAGGTTCGCCATCGTGGAGGTGCAGGTCGGTCACCCGCGGCTGCGATACGGGATGAATGCCGAGCCTCTCGGCCTCCTGCCGGAAGTACCGCGGGATCAGCGCCTCGACCATGTCGGTCTTGATCTCCTCCGAAAACCGCTGGCGGATGATCGAGGCCGGAACATGGCCGCGCCGGAAGCCGGGAATGCGCGCCACCTTCTGGTATTTCTGGATCAGGGAATCGGTCTGGCGGTTGACGTCGGCGAGCGGAATCTCAATCTGAATCTCGCGCTTGGTGGCGCTTTCGCCGGTAGTGCTTTCCTTCGTCAGACTGTCGTTGCTCGTACTGTCCTTGATCTCAGCAGGGCTCACAATCACCTTTCCAAAGCGGCTGCGGCAGCAGAAACCGGAGGGAAGTGGTTCTGCTGCGACATGTGCCGCAACCTTGAGTGTAAAGACTCTCGAAGAGTGACGTCAAACGGCAGAAGGGCGATGTCCACCCCACTAAAGTAACGGACTCGGGCTTTGAGTGGTGCGGACACTGGTTTCACCTTCGCTACGGGCAGAGGTGTCGGCGCACGACAAAATCTATTCGTAGCGGAGAGCTTCGATCGGGTCGAGACGGGAGGCGCGGATAGCCGGGACCATGCCGCTGATCAGTCCGACGGCGGTGAGGATAAGGACGGCGACGATCAAGGTGATGGGGTTGATGGCGAGGCGGATGTCTCCGGCTTCGGCGTGTTTGGCCATGGCGCTGTAGAGCGTAAGCCGGCCGACGGAGAAGGCAACGACGTAGGCGAGGATGATGCCGAGAAGTCCGCCGATGAAGGTGATGGCGAGAGCTTCGGCGAGAAACTGGAGGAAGATGTGGCGGCGGCGGGCGCCGAGCGCTTTCTCGACGCCAATTTCGCGGGTGCGCTGGGTGACGGAGACGAGCATGATATTCATCAGGCCAACACCGCCGATGCCTAGTGTGAGGGTGCCGATGAAGGCAAGCAGTATTTTGAGGCCGAGGGTGATGATTGCGAACTGGTGAACCTGCTCCATCAGATTAAAGACCATGAGGGCGCGGCGGTCGGCGGGATTGAATTTGTGCTGCGCGGCCATGATGTAGCGCACGGATTGCTCGATCCGTGCATAGTCGTTGGTCTCGTAATTGAACCAGACGGTGTCGAGGTAATGGGTGTCCTTGAGGTCGCTCATGGTGGTGAAAGGTAGATAGACGACGCGATTGATATTGTCGTCGCCGGCCTGCATTTTGGGGCTGAGAACGCCGACGATTTCAAAGCTGATGCCATCGAGGCGAATGTGTTCGCCCAAGGCGTTGCGTCCGGAGAAAAGTTTTGCTTTTGTTTCCGAACCGATGACGGCAACACGAGCGCGCTGGATTTGATCCTCGGAGTTGTAGAAACGTCCCTGGTCGAGGCTCAGGGCGCGGATGGCGAAAGTGTTGGGGTATTCGCCGTTGACGCCCATCGTAAAAGAGCGAGTGTCATATTGCACGGTCGCCTGCTTTTCGCAACTGGGAGTGATGTGGGTGATCTGTGGGATGTTGGTGGTGAGCAGATCGACATCGTCGAGTGTGATGCGGGTTTGCGCGCCGGCTTTCTGGCCACCGGCCTGCATGGTGGAGCGGCCGGGAACCACGATAAAAAGTTTGGTTCCGAAATTGGCAAAGATGTTGGCGCAAGCGCGGCCGAAGCCGTCACCATAAGCGAGAAGCATGACGACGGTGGCGATGCCCCAGGCCATGCCGAGCATGGTGAGAGCGGTCCGGCGCCGGTTGTGGCGCATGGCGTTGTAGGATTCCTGGAGCAGGTCTTGGATCATTTGTAATTTGTGATTTGTGATTTGTAATTTAAATCCCGCGGAACCTCAATTACAAATCACAAATTACCAATTGCAAATTCTTTACTCCTGCCTCAAGGCTTCGACCGGTTCCAGGCGGGCGGCCTTGCGCGCGGGATAGAGTCCAGCGGCCACTCCCGCTAGAGTAAGGCTCGTTATGGCGAGGATCGCGGTCTTTAGGACGAGCCGCGGGGGATCGAAGCCGCCCGGACCATTGTAATTGCGGAACAGGGCCATGAAGCCGCCGATCAGGCCCATGCCGATGAGTCCGCTGCCCAGCGTGAGCAAAATGCCCTCGGCGAAGAATTGCAGCATGATGCTGCGGTTGGTGGCGCCCAATGCTTTGCGCAATCCGATTTCGCGGGTGCGTTCGGTGACGGAGATGAGCATGATATTGACGACTCCGATAGCTCCGAGCGCGAGCGTGACCAAGCCGACGGTGCCGAGGAATTCGTTCATCGCATCGAAAATGGTGCCCATCATTTGCGCCTGCTTGACGGTATCCCAGCCTTCGAAGGCGTCATCATCGTGAAAATCGAAGTGGTGATTGCGGGCGACGACGCGGCGAGCTTCGTCTTGCGCGAGCAGGTGTTCGGCGGCGACGCGGGGTTGGTAGTTGAGGAATGAAATCGCGTCGTATGCCTCCTCGCCCTTGACTGGGAAATCACTGCGCATGACCTGGAACGGAATATAGGCACGCGTGTTGGTGGAGTTATCGTCTCCGCGACCAACACGCTTCAGAGTGCCAATCACCTCGAAGCGATGTCCATTGAGCAGAATGAACGAGCCGACAGCGGGACGTCCTGGGAAAAGGTTGCGTGTCATCTCATCGCCGAGGACAACGACGTCGCGTTTCTGAACTTCGTCGAGGTCGTTCAACCAGCGCCCCAGTTTCAACGGGAGGAAGCGGATCCCGTTGTACTGCGGTTCGGCTCCGGTGAGCTGGCCACTGGCGCTGGCGAATTCGCTGACCGCGTGTACTTCATTAGTGACGAGAACGGGAGTGATGGCGCGAATGTGCGGAGCTTCTTTACGGATGTCCAGATAGTCCTCGTACGTGAGCCGATACTGGCGGGCGGAGTTGGTGCTGCCCTGAACGGCCGGAGCGCGGCCGGGGAAGAGCATCATGATATTTTCGCCGTACTCCGAAAGGCCGCGCTGGTTGCCGGTTCTGAAGCCCTCGCCGAGGCCGACCAGCAGGAGCAGGGAACCGACTCCCCAGGCGATGCCGAACATGGTGAGAAAGGAACGCAGTTTGTGCGCCCAGAGGGTGCCGAAAATTTGCGCGAAGACGTCGATCACCATTTGCATGGGGTTGATTCCGGCTCCCAGTTCTCAGTTCTCGGTTCTCGGTTCTCAGTTCTTAACGGCTGGCGGGCTGCGGAAGGACTCGCGATTTGTTTCGGGGGATCGCTTCCGCGATTTGCAGCTTGCCGGAGGCCTTTCTTACTTAGGATAGCAAGTTGGGCGAACACGGTACACCACCAAAGTTTTGGTTCTCATTAGAACGGGACTTAGCGGCAGAACGGGACTTCGCGGGCGGCGAGTTTCATTTGCCGGGCACTTGCATGGCGGGATCAGTTGCAGGTTTTCATCGGTAGCGAATATGCCGGCGGTTCCGGGCCATTACGGACCTGACGATTCTCTCAGTTTCCCATTATGGGGCTTGATTGCAATGCACTCGGTTCTTGTTGGGTGTGCCTGGCAGCGGTGCAAGGTTCAGTTGGCTTTAGATTGTTCAGATTGCCCGGAGAATTCAGG
>DATFVD010000555.1:0-2808 GCA_035260505.1 Terriglobales bacterium | reverse complement strand
CAGGTTCAGCAAAACTTGCTGAAGAAGGAAGTGCAGAGCACGACGCTTTCTCCGGGAACATCCGCGCACGGCTTTCTGTACATTCCGGTGCCGAAGGATACTCCCCGGGAGAAGACTCACCTTCGGGTTCCAATCACCAGGACCGGCGCGGACGAAGCCTTTGTTTTGGATTTGGTTTTTTAAGGAGGATTACGACGATTCAGACTCGCAATTCCTTTCTTGCGGCGCCCCTCGCGCTCGCACTTTTTTTCTCAGTGGCGTTCGCGACAGCCGGTGCCCAAACTGTATCGCCGTCTGACACGAGGTTGGCGCTCAGAGCGGCGTTGGTTCTAACCCCGGAGTTCTGCGCAACCAAGTTCAAGAAGGGGTCCTGGGCAACTATCAAAGAAACCTTTGAAGTCGGCAAAATTGCCTGCGCGCAACTGGAGCCAGCGCTCGAAAGAGTTTTCTCGAGCTTGACCAGCGTAACTGCAACCCCTTCGTCTGGGGATACGCAGGTTGTGTTGATGCCAAGATTCGTTGACGTCGGCGCCACAACGGCGATGGGCGCCTTTTCCAACCGCGAAATGGATGTCTTTTTGGAATGGACCGTGAAAGACATGTCAGGCAAAACGGTTTGGATCGAGACGGTGCAGGGATCTTCAAAACATCACATGGGCAATATGTTCACTTACAATAAGAACCTGAAGTTGATCGTGAACGATTCGGTTAAGGACGCGGTCGAGCAATCGGCGAGCAAAATGTCCTCCTCACCAGAATTACGCAAACTTACTCGGTAGGGCGGGTGGCTGGATGTGGTCTAGCCCGTAGTTTCGAGCGCCCCCGATAGTTCTTCCCATTCCTTCATTAGACTCTGCAAATCAGACTTCCGTCGAGCAAGCTCCTGGGTCTGCCGCAGCGTTTCTTCCGCACTCACAAAGCTCTGAAGCTGCGTCTCACACAGGACAATCGCCGCCTCAGCCCGCGCAATCTCTTCTTCCATTTCATGCAACCGGTCTTCCATCTGCTGGCGCTTGATCGGATTCAGGCGCTTGCCTTTGGGCTCGCCTGCCTCCACGGCGGGCGCGCCATCCCCATTCACAGGGACAGTCAGAGGCACCGACGACATAGACTGCTTCGGTGTTTCCGCGGCGACTCCGCCCCTCCCCTGCTTCCGCCAGAGATAGTCTTCGTAATTTCCCGGATAGATCTCCACTCTCCCATCGCCGATTTCGAACACTCGCGTCGCCAGCTTGTCGATGAAATAGCGGTCGTGGGAAACAAAGACTACCGTGCCCGTGTACTTCATCAACGCTTCGAGCAGCACGTCTTTAGCCCGCAAGTCGAGGTGGTTGGTGGGCTCATCAAGCAGCAAGAAATTCGCCGGATGCAGCAACATTTTGAGCAGCGCGTAGCGATTGCGCTCGCCACCGGAAAGAACACCGATGCGCTTGAACACGTCGTCGCCAGAAAAAAGGAAACAGCCGAGCAGACTGCGCAGTTGGGTCTGCGTGGAGGCTGCCGAGAGTTCGCCAAGGTCGTCAAGAATACGAGCTTCCGGATCGAGTTCCTTGTATTGGTCCTGCGCGAAATAGTCGGGCTCGACGTTGTGGCCCAGCTTGTATTCGCCGGCGCTCAGCGGCTCCTGGTTGGCCAGCAGTTTAATAAGGGTGGACTTCCCTGCTCCGTTGACTCCGACCAGCGCGATGCGTTCGCCCCGCTCGATCATGAAATTTACTTTGTCAAACACCCGGTGATCACCGTAGCTCTTGGCGACATTCGCGAACTCGGCGACAATGCGCCCGCTCGACTTCGGCTGCGGGAAAGAAAAGTGAACAGTCTTTTCTTCTTCCGGAATTTCGATCCGCTCCATTTTTTCCAGCTCTTTAATGCGGCTCTGCACTTGCTTGGCCTTGGTAGCCGTGTAGCGGAAGCGGTTGATGAACACTTCGAGCTGCTCGATACGATCGTGCTGCGTTTTGTAAGCCGATTCGAGTTGCTCCTTGCGCGCGGCTTTGCCCGCCAGATACTGATCGTAGTTGCCGGCGTAGAAGTGCATCCGCTTGTTCCAGATTTCCACGATGCGTTTCACAGTGATATCGAGAAAGTAGCGGTCATGCGAAATGAGTACGAAAGCGTAGGGATAAGTGGTCAGGTACTCCTCAAGCCAGTTACGGGCTTCAAGATCGAGGTGGTTGGTAGGCTCGTCGAGCAGCAGCAGATTGGGTTTCTGCAGCAAAAGCTTGGCAAGGGCAATCCGCATCTGCCAGCCGCCAGAAAATTCTTCGGTCGCACGCCTCCAGTCGTCACGGTGGAACCCAAGTCCAGTGAGTATCTGACCGACCTGCGCTTCGAGTGTGTAGCCATCGCGGGCAACGAATTCGTGTTCCAGTTTCTGATAGCGGTCGGCGACGTTGGAATACTCAGCGCCCGCGTGGTCGAGTTCCGACATGCTGCGGGTAAGCGACTCCATTTCTTTCTCGATAGCATGGAGTTCGGCAAACACCGACATGCACTCAGCAAAAATAGTGCGGCCCGTCATGGTCAGGCCGTCCTGCGGAAGGTATCCCGTGGAGATGCCTTTCGCGCGCGAGATGGTGCCGTAGTCGAGCGACTCGCTCCCGGCAAGGATCTTCATAACGGTGGACTTGCCGGTCCCGTTCGCTCCGACCAGACCGATGCGGGATTCTGGCGTGATCAGCCAGTCGGTGTTCTCGAACAAGAGCTTGTGGCCATAGCGCTTCCCGGCGCCGGAGAGTTGGATCATGGGGGTACATTTATCGTCTCACGAAAGTACACCTAACTGAAAATGCAGAACTATCGGGACTG
>DATFVD010000554.1:0-2919 GCA_035260505.1 Terriglobales bacterium | reverse complement strand
AGCTTCTTCTACTTTCAATCGGTTGCCGAGCCGCAGCGACTCGATATCCAAATAAGCGCGGACCACAGCCAATTCTTCCTCCAGCGGAACCAGCGCCCGTTCGTGTTGGTCGAAACTGGCGCGCAGAAATTGGCGCAACCGCCCCGTCGCACGTGGGATTTCACGGGGCGCAAACGTTGCCAGTGCTGCCAGCGCGTTCAGTGCATTGAAAAGGAAATGCGGGTTCATGCGTGCCTGCAGGGCGCGTACCTCAGCAGACACTGCTGCTCGGGTTTGCTCGTCGTGGGCGCGTACGTGCGCGACGATAGCCAGGATCAAAGCCGTACCCAGACCTTGCAGCACAGCAGCCATCCCAGTCTGCCCAAATATATGCAGCGCTTGGGCGTTGGGAGCGAAGAAGAGAATCAGGCTACTTCGCAGTAACGATACGGCTAAAGTGAGACAGAATCCCGTTAGCGGATGTTGCGCCAGCTTAGGACGCCACTGATACAGCAACCCGCCGGCTAAACCACCGCACAACATCGAAATGCCGATGGACGCCAATGGCAGCCCGTCAAACCTCACCGCCAGCCAAGTCACAAACGCACCGACGGCCAGCCCGACCCAAGGGCCTGCCACCAGACCCGCCGCGCACACCGCCACGATCCGCTCACTCAGCCAGCCGCTACGCGAAATGCTTGCCTCTTCGATCAACCCAAGAACCAGGAACACCAGCAACGCTGTCCCTCGATCCCGCATCGACAACAGAGAGCGCTCCCGTAGCCGTAGACCCGGCACGAGTGTGAGCGCGAAGGCCGCGGTTACCAATACGCAGATGTCGCCGAAAAGACTATCGAGCGTGAGTACCCCGGTATCGGTCATAAACATGATATGTCCGGGGGGTATGATTGAACTCCGAGAGAAACAGCTTCATAAGTTTACTGAGCGGTCAAACTTGAGAACGAATTTTGCCTAAATGTGCAATTAATCAAGCTCAAGGGTTGACTGTTCGGTCTGACCGCACGTTTTTTGTCCTATTTTGACCCCCTCGGCGTCGCCAACTCTGGGGCGGCTTCAGGCGGCAGCGGCGTCGCAGAGAAGATCCACTCTGGGTCAAAACGCCGCTTCACCTCCTGCAAGCGCCCGATGTTGTCCCCATATGCCAGGGCAATTCGGTCGAGTTCCTCAGGCCCCAGCAAATTAGGATAGCCGCCGGGCAGCGCGGCCGGCGCTAGGGCCCGCGAAAGGTTCTGCGCCCATTGACGGTGAATTGCGATGTTGTCGCCCGGCTCCCAAGCGGCGATGATCTCGACAAGGAAGTGCTCCCGGCGTAGGCCGAAAGCGGTGGCATCCAAAGGAACCCGCGTCGCCGCGCCGTGGAAGTGGTGCAGTGCGATGGCCGTAAACGGAGACGTCCGGTTGGTGCCTGCCGCAATGAGCTTCGAAATGACTTCCGGTGTCATCGCAGAAATCCAACGCGTCCTGACTGCATAGTGCCGGCCGTTCACGACATGGGCATCATACATGGCGAGCAAATCACTGCAGCTCATAGGCCCAATATGTACCAGCATAGGCGTGCCGAGAGTTTGTAGCCCGGCTATGATCTGCTCACCTTCTGAAGGTTCTCCGCTCCAGGTCGGAGCCAGAAACAGGACCGGCTCACCGTCCGGGCCGGACAACATGCCAACTATCACCGCAAGCTCGTCGGGCGCCGACGCTACCTTTTCGGCGTAGCCGCGCAGTACCGACTCGGCTTCAGACCATGGGAACAGAATCAAACCAGCCAGCAGTTTACCAATCGGATGCAGGCGAACGCTCATGGAAACTACCACCCCAAAATTGCCACCTCCACCCCGAAGAGCCCAGAACAACTCGGTGTTCTCTAAGCCATTTGCTACAACAACCTGGCCATCGGCGAGGACGACCTTGGCCTCAAGGAGGTTGTCCAGCGCCAAACCGTATCGCGAGGTCAAGGGACCATAGCCGCCCCCCAGAGTCATACCAACCATACCAACCGCGCCAACGGTTCCTGTGACTGCGGCGAGTTCGTGCGGAGCTGCCGCAGTGATTAAATCGATCGCCGTGGCACCGCCCCCAACCTTGGCCACTCTCGCCTGTGGCTCGACCTCGACTCCCCTCATCCCAGAGAGGTCGATCACCAGGCCGTCGTGACGGAGCGCTCTCCCTGCCCAATCGTGTCCGCCACCGCGTACCGACAGCGGAAGGCCATGCGCACGGGCAGTGCGCACTGCTGCTTGAACATCCTCAACGGTCTTGCATAAGGCGAACAGCGCTGGACGGTGGTCCACCGCGCCGTTCCAGATTTGGCGGGCGCTGGTATAGGCACGGTCGCCGGGCAGCAGCACGTTGCCTTGCATGACCGAACGCAGATAGGGTGCGGCGGCGAGCGCGGACTGGGCGTAGGATGAGCTTGTTTTGGTGATCTGGGTCATCTAAACCCTCCTTTGCTTATTTGAAAGTTATGGTATGATGACCAGATACAGAACCCATTGTACATACTAGTCCCCTATTCATCGGAGTCCGACTCTAGTCACAAGAAACCGCTTGTCAAGGAGCTACATGTTTCGTTTGGATGATGACAATTCAACACCTGGAGTTCGCTCGAGGCAGGGAATCAAGCGGCGTGAAGAATATGCGCAGGCCACACGGCAGGCGATCGTTGATGCCGCGCGCCGGTTGTTCAGCGAACGAGGCTACTTTTCCACCAAAGTGGACGACATTGCCGCCTTGGCGCGAGTTGCGCCCGCGACCGTCTACGCAGTATCGGGTGGCAAACATGGCCTGCTCAACGCGCTGCTAGAGATTTGGGCCGCCGTCCCCATCATTGCGGCGGCTATCGGCAGAATTGAAGCAATGGATGACCCGGCTGCCATTATCCGACTCGTCAGCAAATTCTGCCGGAGCAAGCATGAGGAGTTT
>DATFVD010000553.1:0-2211 GCA_035260505.1 Terriglobales bacterium | reverse complement strand
AGAAAATATCTCGTGTAGGGTACATTCGCCGCGACGTGATATTTCGCTCCCGGATCGAAATCCGCTTCGCTGCGCGCCACCGGAGGCGCTACACCCTGGTACTTCAGCCGCATGGCCCACCACGACTTGTTGTAGTCGGCGGGTGCGATCTCTCCGGAAAAGACTTTCCAGCGCCACTGGTCAATCATCAGCCCAAAGGGGAGGAAGGCGACGCGATCGAGGGCCTGCTTCAGCAGTTCCGGGATATCGTTGCTCGCCTGGGGCACGCTCTCGAGCAGGCCGACCTTGTGCAGGTATTCGGGCGTGATGGCAAGCGCGATGGCGTCGCCGATGGCTTCATGGAAGCCGTCATTGGCACCATTTTTGAACATGAATGGCTGATCTTTGTAGGCACGCTGGTAGAAGTTATGTCCGAGTTCGTGGTGGATGGTGACGAAATCGGTGCCGCGCACCTGAATGCACATCTTCACGCGGAGATCGTCCTGGTTGTCAATATCCCAGGCGCTGGCATGGCAGACTACGTCGCGATCGGCGGGCTTGGTGAGCAGCGAGCGCTCCCAGAAAGTCGGCGGCAGCGGCGCGAAGCCCATTGATGTAAAGAAGCCTTCGCCGTATTTCACCATGCCTTTCGGGTCGAGGTTCTTCTTCTTGAGTAGTTCGGTAACGTTGACCCCGCCTTTGTCCTCCTGTACTCCGAGCAGGTCATAAACATTGCCCCACTCCTGTGCCCAGGGGTTGCCGAGCAGATGCGCGGGAATCGGACCGTTGGGCGGGACGACACTCGGGCCGTATTTCTCTGCCAACTTCCAGCGTACGAATGTGTGCAGCGAAAGATAAAGCGGCTTTACCTGGTTCCACAGACGCTCGAGGTCGGCTGAAAATTCTTCGGGCGTCATGTCATAGCCGGCGCGCCAGAGGGCGCCGACATCCTTGAATCCAATTTCCCGGGCGCCTTGATTGGAGAGCGCGACAAATCGCGAGTAACGCGGCCGCATGGGCGGCGCAATCGCATGCCATCCCGTCCAAACTTCTTTAAGCGCTTCGGGATCGCGGCTGGTGGACATCAGTTTCTCGATCGCCGTAATGTCCAGACACTCACCGTTCTTGCGGCAGTATTTGCCCTTACCGTAGTCGGCGTCGAGAGACACGCCGATCTCAGTCATCTCGCGCCGCAGCGCGGGATCTTTCGGCGCGGGCGCCGTGAGCCCCAACTTCAGCAGCATGAACTTTCGCGTCAGGTCGGGCGGCAGCGCGAGACCGTCAAAGCGCTTAGCCTGTTCCACCAACTCAGTCGTCACGGCGGTGACTTCGTCAATCGCGTCGGCCGCGATGGCCTGCGTGTCGTCGGTAATGAAATTCTCCTGCACCCATGAGGCGCGTTGGACCTTGATGCTCAGATCGGAGAGCTGGGCCTCGGCCTTATTCATGAACTCCTGGGCGTCGGCGGCGGTGGGGGCGGTGTTTTGAGCAGATGCGGTCATGGCAATACACAAGAATACGAGAGCCAGGGACTTCATGACACCTCCGGAAGACAGGAACAAGGGATTATGACGGATGAGGAAGGATATTGTCAGCGACGCGGGCCGGAATTACTTGGACGGCCGAGGGTAGCTGTCCCATACGTGACCCTTATCCCTACGCGCTTCTTGGTGCGGAATGCAGTGCTTCGATCGCTGCCTTCACCCTGGCCGAAACGGCATCCGTATCTTGCACGGTCAAACCGGCAGTGGAGATCGGTTCACCAAGACGCATCTCGAGCGGCTGGCACCTGATGTGGTAGGTGTTCATCGGCAGCAGGTCGAAGGTGTCGACGAGCGCGATGGGCACGATATCCGCCTGCGCCTTTATCGCCAGGAAGAATGCGCCTGGCAGAAAAGGCTGAATCTGTCCATCTCGCGTACGGCCACCCTCGGGAAAGATCACCAGCGGCGTGCCACTGCGTAGGCTCCTGAGCGCTGACTTGATTGCGCCGATTGAAGCCGCCGGGTTCTGCTGGTTGATGCAGACTTGCCCCGAGCGCTTCAGATGCCAGCCTACAAATGGATACGCGAGCAATTCACTTTTGAAAATGATGCGGAATTGAAATGGCAGATAGACGTAAAGAATTGGAATGTCCAGCGCCGATGCGTGTGTAACCGCATACACGCGGGGTTTGGAGTTGTCGAAGGCATCGTTACTCACGCCCGTGATTTGCACCGGCGACAGAATGGT
>DATFVD010000552.1:0-6793 GCA_035260505.1 Terriglobales bacterium | reverse complement strand
CGAGAGCACGGTGTTGTACTGGCCGATGAACCGGAAGGAGAGTTCTCGGGTGAACTGGTAATTCCACTTGGTCCGGATGATGTGATTGTTCATGGCGCCAAACGAGCCGTCCAGACTGCGGAGGCGGAACATGATGTACGTGTTGTCGATCCTCAGCGACCGGGTGGGCCTGACTGTGAGGGTTACGGTCGCGCTGTTCCTCCGCGCGAGAAACGGCGTGATCGGAAACTTGTGCAGCACCTCAATGAGCGGCGCATCGTAGTTTACGCGCGTGCCGAAGCGATAATCGGCATGCAGCGAGAATTTCCTGAAATAGTTTGTATCGATTGTAAATTCCGTGGTGTGACGAACATATTTCTGGATGCTGGTGAGCGCCGAGAAGTCCTGCGGCCGCAGCCGTTCCATTTCCTGAGCATACAAAGCGGTCAAGAACGTCTGGCCGATCAGTTCCACTTTCATAGCAGGAAAATAACCGGAATTGATGCGATTTCCCACGTGATCGTAGATTTCGATGTTCTCAAACTCTGGTCCCCATGAAATCAGGTGTTTGCCCTCGGGGCGGAAGGTGTACTTGAAGTGCTGGTACAGGTCGCGGATATCCGGCTGCGGATCGAAACCCGTCAGCGTCCGAAAATTGGGACTCCGATCGGCATAGTCCAGAAAGTAGTGCAGCTTGAGCCCGTCGCGGTTCAATACAAATTCTGCGGCGTTGCCGGCTTGATAACCTCCCGTGGTATTGAACTGGTTGAAAACGCCCTGGTTCGGATTGATGGTCGCACTGAGCACCCCCTGTGCGTTCAGCGTCCAGTGGTCATTCAGCTTGAAGCGACCGTCAATACTGCCCACCCGGTTGTAGAATCCGTTGACCTCGCGATCGGTGTACAGCAGGCCGATCGAAGACTGACTCCCGATATCGCGGCTGACCCGGCCCACGGTATATAGAGAGTGCCGGTTAAACAGCGGATTGTTCGCGTCCACCCGCTCGCCCGGAGACGCGGTATCGGCCACCAGCATTCCGACCGCCCACGGCCCGTCTTTGCCCGTCATGCGCACACCCCATTTCGGATCGGCAATACGACGCGTGAATACGAGATTGATGGGGGTCTGGAAATAATTCGAGTTCTCCTGGAAAAAGGGCCGCGTCTCCGGAAAGAAAACCTCGAAGCGCTGATTGACCGTAATCTGCGGCTGGTCGGACTCGATCTGGCTGAAGTCGGGATTGGCAGTCGCGTCGATGACGAACTTGTCTTTGAGTACCAGTTTGGCGTCCAGGCCCATCTGCCCGAAGGCGGATCGACGCGAGTAGAAGACGTGGTTCGGATCGTTCAAGTCAAGTTCCTTGAACGAGCGCGCAATGCCATAGGGTATGAGCTGAATGTTCCGGCCCGGCGAAATTTTCTCCAGACCGGTAGCCGTGCCCTCCTGATTGAGCCGTCCCTGGATGCGGCTGGAATACGGCGGCCAGAAGGCGTCTTCACTGGAGCGGGGAATTTCGCGGTTCAGGATGATCCCCCAGGTTTGCGGGTCGCTCGAGGCGAAGCGAAGGCTGCGAAACGGGATCGCAATCCATACCACGAAACCTCGATCAGTCACTTTACCTGTCGAGTTCCAGACCGTATCAAATGACGGGTCGAAATCCTGGCCCTCCGTCCACAGCGCATCCAACTGCACCCCAAGAGGGTTTGTTATAAAGGCGTAGGCGCGGCGATGGTCGTGGAACGTATCGAGCATGATCTCGACCGTGTCGTCGTCGAGGACGTCCTCGCGCCGGGAAAGCCGGGCGCGAATTTTCTTGGGCTCGCGGTCGAAGCACACGAAGATCGCGTAAAGATTCTTGTCGTCATATCCCAGGTACACTTCGGTCCGCTGCGAAATCGGAGCGCCATCGGTGGGAACCCGTTGTGTGAGACCCGTAACCTTAGCCAGTTTGCCCTGCCATGCGGGAGCCGGCTCCATGCTGAGGAAATCTTCGAGACGGGGAGGGCTGGGGACGCGAGGGATACGAACGCTGCGGAATTCGGGTCCGCTGGCGAAAAGACGAGGGGCGGCGCACACCAGCAGGAGCAACAGCAATCGATAGTGTGTTTTGGCGATCAACCCGTTGTTTTGCTTTAGACGGCGCTGTGTTCCTCCGGTGAGCAAGGCGGATCGCACCGGTCTGATCCTGCTTTGGGCCATCAGGACAGAGGAGAATCGATCGGCAGGCGAGCAGAAGCAGTCCGGGCTATTAAGCGTTTGCCGCCGGGCTCGCGATTGAGTAATCTCTAGCGATGTCAATTTGCGAAGGAATCAGCATTCTGCAACGCTGCCCGTCAGGCAGTCCAACCATGCTTTCTCCGGGCAACCGCCGCTGTGAGCGTTTGACTGCCCGACAAAAAGACCGGCCTTCCTTTTCTGGTCGCGCATCTAATTGAAAAAAGACCAGCCACCGGATAACTATAACTTCACCAGCGCGGCTGTACAACCTTGGCTCTAAAAAACGGGAGATCGAGATTGAGGAATTGGATATCGTTTCTGCTTGTTTTTGGCGGACTTATCGCATCGGCTTCGGCACAATCAGATTTCAATCGGTTTAACTTTACTGTCGGCGGCGGACTTGGCATCGGTCGCGGCGAGGTCGCCGGCTTTGTCGGCAACTCTTATCATGGGGTGGCCGGAGGCGGCGTGAACTTCAGCCGCATGTTCGGGGCGGATGCCGAATACATGTACTACGACCTCGGCTTGCGACCCAGCGTGAGCCAGAGTCAGAGCCTGAACGGCGCCAGCGGAAATATGCAGTCGGTAAGCTTGAACGGAATCGTCAACGCGCCGCTCCACAGTAAGTTCGGCGCATATGGAATTTTCGGTGTAGGGTTCTATCGGCGCAGCGTTTCGGCGAACAAAGAGTTGCTGCCATTCGGCGCACCCTGCCAACCCGCATGGGCCCGCTGGTGGGGCATTAATTGCGTCAACGGTGGAATTGTGACCCCACAAACGCTGTCCTCGTATTCCAAAGATGCTGGCGGCTTCAACTTCGGCGGAGGAGTTACCTATCGCCTGAGCCGCCTCTACAATACCAAGGTCTTCATCGAAGGGCGGTACCATCGCGCTTATCACAGTGACGGCCAGACTATCGTTTTTCCAATAACGGTTGGGGTGCGCTGGTGAAGACGTCGAGCATTTTGTGACGAGTGAGTTTGCGCCGCACCATCTCGTAGAGACGAGGCTTGCCTCGTCTCAGGCGCGGCAGGCCGCGTCTCTACGGTTGCTTTAAAGCTGGCGAGATTGAGGCGGCGGCCCCGCGCGAGGAGAGTCCAAGGAATCCAAGGGCTGCCAGGGAATATAAGAGAGCTGCTACCAACAGGAGCGCTTTCATTCCGATGATCAGCGAGAGGTTTTCAAGGAGGCCGCCGACCACGGCTCCGAGCATGTTGGCGCCGAGGGCCGCGGCCGGGGATTCAGCAGAGCGGAATTCAGAGGCGAACAACAAGCCAGCAAAGAAAACCGGAATGGCGAAGATAAGGGCCGCGAAGGATCCGACCAGCGCTGCCGATCCTGGAATGCGGTTGAAAGGTACGAAGTAGGCGCAGGCGATGCCGAGCAGAATGCCGATCAGAGTCCAGGAACGTGACCACGCGAATGGTTTTCTCTCAGGTGTTTGTCGTTCAATGACGAAGTTGGCGAGGAGAAGCGCCGAGAGAATCGCGGCGATCACGATTCCGTTGACTTGCCACGTGGTCCCGAAATACAAAGCCAGCCGGCTGACGACTTGCGTTTCCAACAGCAGGAATCCGGCGCCCATGCTGAAAAAGAACAGGGAGGGTACGCGGCTGCGCGCCTCGGGAATCTGGAAATAGAAGACGGCCGCGAGCAAAATGACGAGAGCGCTGAGCAGGTAGAAGATGCCCGGGATCCAATGTCCCTGGTGATAGAGATAGGGCCAATCGTCAGTGGTCACAGCGACGGGAGCAACTGCGCCGGGGGCGGCCCCGGAAGGCGAGGCAATAAACGATCGAGGCCGGGCGTCGACGAACTGACGCAAACGCGGATCGGCGGCGAGGCTTGTCTCTACCTGCGAAGAGGGCGAAATGACGAAGCAGGTGGCGTCCGTGGAATAACTCGAAGGCGCGAAGAAGACCACGGGAGGTTTTCCGAAGGTTCGGCTCAGCATTTCCGCCAGCCGTTGTCCCATAAAAAAATGGTTGATCTGAAACTTAATGAATATGACACCGTTAGGCGCGAGCAGAGAGCGTGCTTCACGGAAGGACTCTTCGGTATAGACGAAGTTGTCGAGGCGCATGTTGGAATAGTCGGAGAGCTGGGTGTGGGAATCGAGCAATCCGAAAAGAATCAGGTCGTAGCGGGCCGTAGTGCGCTTCATGAAGGCGCGCGCATCAGTGAGATGGGTGGAGACTCGCGGGTCGTCGTAGGGATGCTCGGGGTGTCGGCTGCGGCCGAGAGCTAGAATCTTGGGGTCGATTTCCACGGCGTCCACGGAGCGGCTTTGATTCCGTAGCGCACCTGCAACGTCATTGCCCGTACCCGAGCCGACGATTAGGACACTCGGATTCGGGGGCGCAAAGCGGAAGGGGAGATTGTAGGGATTCTCGTCTGGAGCTTCTTTCAACAACCCCGGATGGCGCCCCAGAAAATCGGGAGAGAGATTCACGATTGTCTGATAGCCGGTGTGGTTGACGCGAATCAAAGTGCCGAAAAGTTCACCACTGGGTAAAAACTTGTCGTCAACTTCGATCTGCTGGTAGGGAGTCCAGAGTTTGAATTGGTGCGGCGTAGAAGCGTCGAATAGAAGCAGCGCAACCGGAACGATGGCGGCGGCGAGCCGGATGGTATCGTTTCGGTTCGACTGTAACAGCGCCATGCCCGCCAGAACGATGGTGAACCATATCGTGGGAGGCAGAGCCAACCAGGACACGGCAAAGAATGCGAGAATGCCGGCCAGACTGCCGGCCAGATTCCAGGAGTAGCCATAAAGCGGACGCGGGGCCAGTTCGATCTGGCGGCTCACGGTTTGTCCGATGGGGATGAAAATGTAAGTGATAAGTAAGAGAAGGATAGTAGTGACGACCACGGCCAATAGAAAGCCAGTGGTGTCGTGCCGAGTGCCGGTTGCCCATATCTCGACGTCCTGCGCCGCGCCGAGGGATTGCGAGAGCGTTTCCATGATCTGCGGGCCGCGCCAGGGCAGACGAACGATGACCATCAAGCCGAGTAGAGCGGTGGCAGCGGTCTGCCAGCGGGGGCGTTGACGAGCCAGGGCACAGCCGAGTCCAAAGCCGAGAAAGCAGAGCAGCAGGGCCAGGTTTTTTACATAGGCAAACACGCGGACTTCGGTGGCGACCCAGCGGATAAGGGCCAGTTCGGCGAAAAGGGTGAGCGTGCTGGCCAGAAACAGAGTCGAGAGATTCCAGCGGTCGGGCAGGTCTGACACCTGGGCGCGCGGTTTGGCTACGCGATAGCCGACCAGTACCACGGCGGCCAGCATGAAGCCCAGGATGCGCAGGGACATTGTGGAATCCGTTCGTTGAGAAAAGAGTGCAACAGAATAGCACGCCGGGTGGGGGAGGCAGTCCGGTAACGGGTGGTGACCGCGCTGCGCACGGCTTGGACAGGCGAGGGGGCTGTCCCTACGCGACCTTGGACGGGCGAGGACGCCCGTCGCTCCACTAAACCTTTAGCAGGTTAGCTGATCTCGGGTTAGTTTCAGGCCGGTCAGGTTGCCGAGGATGGTTACCGCGATCTGCTCGGTGCGGAAAAATTCTTCAGCGGTTTGCTGCAGGTCATCAATGGTAACGGCTTCGATACGCTCAATAAGTTCGTCGAGGCCATAGAAGTGGTCATAATACATTTCCTGGCGGGCCAGGTTCGACATGCGGGCGGTCGAGGATTCCAGCGAGAGCATGAGGCTGCCTTTGAGTTGGTCCTTGGAGCGGCGTAGTTCTTCTTCCGGGACAGGTGTGGTTTTCAGGTTGCGGAATTCTGCGATGACGCACTCCACAACTTTGATCGCCGATTCGCGCGAGGTGCCCGCATATACGCACATGGAGCCGGTGTCGCGGTAGGGGTTCAAGTCGCTGTAGATGGAGTAAGCAAGCCCCTGGCGCTCGCGGATGTTCTGGAACAGGCGCGAGCTCATGCCTCCTCCGAGCAGCGTATTCAGGATGTAGGAGGCGTAGCGCCGTTCGTGTGCCATCGGATGCGAGGGGACGCCGATGCAGATCTGGACCTGCTCAAGCGATTTCTTATTGCGCAGGTTGATGCGGGAAGAAGTCTTGGGCTGGGGCGAGTGCAAGCCGTTTTTCGACGGTTTCACGTGTTCAAAATATTTCGCGACGAGTTCGACGAAGTTCCCGTGCTCGAGGTTGCCGGCGGCGCTGACGATGAGATTGCCGGGAGCAAAGTGGTGTCCATAGAAGCGGGAGACGACGGGCCGCTCGAATTTTTTTACGGTGTCGCGCGTGCCCAGAATCGGCAGGCCGAGAGCATGGTCCTTCCAGAAACTTTGCGTGAAGATTTCGTGGACGAGGTAGTCGGGATTATCCTGATCCATTTTTATTTCTTCGAGGATGACGCCGCGCTCGCGCGCGATATCGCTGCCATCGAAGACGGGATGAAGGACCAGATCGCTGAGGACGTCCATGGCGAGCGGAAGGTGCTCATCGAGGACTTTGATATTGAAGCAGATACATTCCTTCGCGGTGAAAGCATCCATATTGCCGCCGATCGAGTCGACCTGGCGGGCAATGGCTTCGGCGGAGCGGGTTTCCGTGCCCTTGAACACCATGTGTTCGATGAA
>DATFVD010000551.1:0-12643 GCA_035260505.1 Terriglobales bacterium | reverse complement strand
AAATTCCCGCTAAGCTATTCTAATTAAAGTACTTAACTCTATCAACTACATGAATAAGGACTTAGCTGGGGTTTCTGCGATTTGGCGTGCGCTTTTCGGGGTGCGGAGTCGCCGCTTCTAGCTGCTTTTTGTCTGCTTATCGTGTACTTGTCAAAGAGCCGCCGAAGATGGTTTTGCGGCGGATTTTGGGTCCGTCTCTGGAGACGGGCGCGGTTCTCGATGCTGTACTGTCGGTGAATTATTGCGCGATTGCGATTCGGTGTCTGTGACGGCGGTACGGGAAAAATGTGATGATAAAGGGCGGGGCGTGAGGTTCGGACTTCGTGTGCGGCGCACGCTAAAGGCTTATGGAAGATTCGGAAATGCTTGCTGATGTGAAGGCGTACGATGCCGCCAAAATGCGTCTGGACGATGGCTCGGACGAACTCATACCTCTGGAGATTACCGAGCGCAGACTTAAGGGAGAGCCCGCGCTCCGTATCTGGCGCGAGCATCGCAAGCTTACTCAGGGGCAGCTCGCGAAGAAGGCAAGAGTATCGCGCGCGCTGATTGCGGCGATTGAGACTAAGCGTAAGATCGGGTCTGTCGGTACCTGGAAGAAGCTGGGGGCTGCGCTTGATGTGGGGTGGGAACTGCTGGCTTAGGGTAGTGCAGTGTAATTTGCGTGTCGGCAGTTCGGTAGGGCCCCTTCTCGAAAAGCGCGAGAAGGGGCGCACCCTCAGTTGTTTCGTGTCAACGCCCAAAGACACCCGCGTTATACTTCCTCGTTAAAGTGGCCCACCCACCCGCTGTCCTCTGGGCGGGCACAAGGTACCACTAGGCAGGTTGATCCGACTGTCTAGGGGGTCAATGAGTGTAATGACGATGTTAAAACAACTATCAGATGGCCCCATCAATGGGTGCTGCGCACGAACGGGCTATTGCGGAATGACAGCCAAACGAGCGAAAACCATTCGATGCTACGGAATTCCTATTCCATCTGGTCTGCTGATGAAGGCCAAGACGTTGCGGAGTGGGCAATCTTTCTTGTTTTAGTTCTCACCATAATTTGCGGCGCCATCGATTGGCACGCCGACAATGTGCCCAATGAGTTGCGCCCGCTGCCCCTACAAAATAGGTAGAGACCGCCCTGCAACCCAATTGCGACAACTACTGGTGTAAACAGGCGTTTACACTAACTGAGAATTGCTGGAGTTCTGCTGCGCGGCTAGATTGTGAGTGTAATGGTCTGTCCGACCGCCAGTCGACCGATGCGAGTGACCGCGCCGTAGATTCCCGCAGTGTTCTGGTGCACACGAACGACCGCCTTGAGCATTTCTGGCGCCGGACTTGCTGAGTCGGGATCGAGGTTCACCATCGAGCAGCGGACGTCGCGCATGGTGACGGTGATGGCGGGGGCGTCGTCAGCGTCCTTCTTGCCGAATGAGAGCACACCGCCCAACCACTCGTCCTCCTGGAAGGGGGACGGTCGCAGTAGACGAACCACAACATTGGGGCGAAATCGTCGCACGTCCGGGCTCTGCCCTGCGAGTCGCGAGATCTCGCGCACGGTATCCATGGCGATCACGGAGATGCTCGCTTCATCGAAGATGCCATGCTTCAACTGCATCATCTGCACGGGAGCGCCGTAGCGACGTCCGACCTCCTTGGCCAAGTCGTCTCCGAAGACAGGCATCTCTTCGCCATCCGGCGTGCGAATATGCGTGGGAAGATGAGGGTCTCCCTGAGCACGGTCAGCGTCAGCGTCAGCGTCTGCATTGCGGTGCGGAGTAAAGAGGAGCAGGGCGGGAAGCTTGCTTGCTGACAGCCAGGGGAACCCGCTGCGGTCATGATTATGATCGTTATCATTATCATTATCATTAATCCGCCGGAAGGCCAGGCGGCGGTCACCATCGAGGCCGTGCCAGCCCAGGTTGGCGGTCTCGAGTCGTTCGCCGGCCATGGACTTCACGGGATACCGGAAGATCGCCTCCACGTGTCCGATTTCTATGAGCATGGTGTGTGGGCCGCATCAACGTCGGCAGTATAACGCGCGTTGTCTTTGGTGCTCGCGGCTAGCGCCATCACGTGCGCGCCATTATATTCCCAAAGAAAGGATGGCCGGCATGCAAGAGCGTGAGTGGCGGATGGAGGTTGATTGGTCATCTTGCTGATGGGAGTGTCGGGCTCGGGGAAGACGACGGTTGGGCAGTTGCTCGCGTCGGAACTTGGATGGGAGTTCGCGGACGGAGACGATTATCATCCCGCGGCGAACGTGGAGAAAATGCGAAATGGCATTCCACTGACCGACGCCGACCGCGCTCCGTGGCTCGAGACTCTGCGGGCGCTGATTGCGGGCTGGATCGCGGCGGGAAAGAATGTAGTGCTGGCTTGTTCGGCGTTGAAGCGGGCGTATCGAGAGAGCTTGCGGGTTGGACCGGAAGTGCAGGTTGTCTATCTTCGGGGAACGTCGCAGGTGCTGCAGCAGCGGTTGCGTGCGCGCGTTGGGCACTTCATGACGGAACGAATGCTGGAGGGTCAACTGGCGGCGCTGGAGGAGCCGGAGGACGCGGCGGTGGTCGATGTCGACAGGGCTCCGGCTCGGATCGTGGCGGAAATTCTTGCTCGGCTTGGGCTGAAAAAACCTTAACCACAGGGGGCACGGAGGAGTCACAGAGGGACACGGGGGGAACCATTACCACAGCGGGTACGATGGGGCGCTTAGGAGAGACGGTGTACGAGATTGAGGCGGCGGTGGTGCGCAGGCTTACTTGGCGGCTTGTGCCATTTTTGTTTCTGCTGTATATCGTCGCCTACCTGGACCGGATTAACGTGGGGTTTGCGGCGTTGCAGATGCGGCAACAACTGGCGTTCACCGACGCCGTCTATGGGCTTGGCGCGGGAACGTTTTTTGCCGGGTACTTCTTTTTTCAGGTGCCGAGCAACCTGGCGCTGCAGCGTGTGGGGGCGCGGCGCTGGATTGCGTTGCTGATGATGGTCTGGGGAGTGATCTCGGCGTCGATGGTATTGGTCAGCGGCCCGCGGAGCTTTTACTTGCTGCGATTTCTGCTGGGTGCGGCGGAGGCGGGATTCTTCCCGGGAGTCATCCTCTATCTGAAGAACTGGTTTCCGGCTCGGGCTCGGGCGCGGACGGTGGCTCGATTCATGACGGCTGCGCCGTTGTCGGGAGTCGTGGGCGGACCGTTATCGGGCGCGCTCCTCGGTCTCCATCTGACGCGAGGCCTGGCGGGATGGCAGTGGATGTTCCTGCTGGAGGGGATTCCGGCGGTAGTGCTGGGCGGCGTGGTGCTGGTGTATCTGGTGGACCGGCCGGAAGACGCTGACTGGCTCCCGCGCGAAGAGCGAGACTGGCTGGTCGAGACGCTGCGGCGGGAACGGGCGGAGATCAGTGGGGGAGCGGGAGTATTCGCGGCCTTGCGGAGCGGGCGAATCTGGACGTTGGCGCTGGTGTACTTCGGGTTGAATACCGTTTCGTATGGCGTGAGTCTGTGGCTGCCTACGCTGATCCGAAGCTTGTCGGGAGTGAGCAATTTCGGGGTCGGCGTGCTGTCTGCGATTCCGTATGTGGCGGCAGCGGCCGCGATGGTGGCGGTGGGCTTGCACTCCGATCGCTCGGGAGAGCGGCGATGGCATACGGCGGTGCCGGCGTTTGCTGGGGCTCTGGCGCTGACGGGCGCGGCGTATTCGACATCGGTGGGCCCGGCGATTCTCGCCATCAGTGTGGCGGTGCTGGGGGTGTTCTCCATGATGGGGCCGTTCTGGGCGATGCCTACGGGTTTGTTGTCGGGCACGGCGGCGGCGGCCGGGATCGCGTTCATTAATTCAGTCGGGAATCTCGGCGGATTTGTTGGTCCTTATGTGATTGGACTGGTGCGCACCTCGACGGGACAATTCAAAGGAGGCCTGCTGCTGGTGAGCGGCGCGCTTGCGGTCAGCGGAGCGGTGGCGCTGATGGTGAGGAAGCGTAACGCTGCGTAACCCACCGGTCACGATACCGCGGTTTCGGGGCTGGGTTCCACGATCAAACTGCGGCGGCGCAATACGCGGCGGCGCTGCGATTCCTGGAGAGGGGCGGAGGCGGCGATGGCGCAGAGAACATAGAACAGGGCGGCGTTTGCCGGAATCTGCAGATTGAAATCGAGAAAGCTGTGGACCAGGATACCTACACAGCCGAGCATGGCGGCTACGGTTATCGCGCCGCTCGCGGTCTCGGTCCAGTCCTTGAGCTTGGTTGCAGCCTGGCGGAACGTCAGGACTAGAAACCAGACGGCAATTGAGAATCCGACGAGTCCGGTCTCGACGAGCAGTTGCAAATAGTCATTGTGCGCCTGGTTCACGAAGAAGGTTGTGTAGAAACTGCGGAATTCCGGGTAGACAATCGGGAAGGTGCCGAGTCCCCAACCGAGGAAGGGCCTTTTGATGAGCATGCGCAAACAGTCGCGATCGATGGATAGGCGAACTCCGCCGTTAATCTCTTCACGGGCTTCGGAGTGAATGCTGATCAGGCGGCGGGTGAGTTCATTGCCGCCCATCCAAACGAGAAAAACAATCACCATCGCGAGAAATGCGCCGAGCAAGAGGGGCTGTTTCCATCTGCCTTCGCGCTTGCGGACCAGAAGTATGCCCAGCACAACCATCTGGGCGACGAAAGCCGCCATTCCTCCGCGCGAACCGGAAAGAAAAATACTTGCGGCCATTAGCGCGGCGATTCCCGCGACGGCAATCTTGCGGTTGCCGTTTGTGAAGCGAGTTGCGGCCAGCACCAGCGGAAAGGGCGTGAGCATTTCCATCAAGCCGGCGTAATGATTGTGATTGACGTAGGGTCCATAAATGGAGCCACCCTGCTCCAGAGCCCAGATCCAGTAAAGCTTTCCATTTGGCGCCAGACCCTGCAGCACGGCAAACGCGGCGACTAGCGCCCCGTAGACGGCGAACAACCTGGCCAGCATCTCAAACTGCGAAGATCGACGCAGAGTCTGGGTCACCACAAATGCCAGCATGCCGTAGGCAGCATAGAGCAGCAAGTGAGAGTAAGTGACGTGGCGGTAGGCGGTCGTTCCAACCGCCCACTGCATCAGGACCAGCACAAAAAAGGCTGCCATGGGGCGGTAGAGCACGTGGTCGGAACCAATGAGTTCCCGGTTGATCCACTGGCGGGACGCCCAAACCGCGAGCAACAACATGGAACAGGTTTCCAGAGCAAAAACGGACCAAGGCTCGACCGCTCCGAAGGCCAGAGGGGCCAGCAAGAGCACAGCACCGGCAGAGGCCAGCAGCGTGTTGTCGGTAAGCCGCGGTTGCGAAGATCCAGCGACGGGCGCGGGCTCGGGTTGCGTTGCCAGGGCGGAACTCACGAGTGGTCCTTGGATTGTTCTGTGGAATTGTCGGGGGAGTCGTCCTTGGAGTTATTGGGAGAAAGTTCGAAATTGTCGAGCCAGAGTTTGCCGCGAATTGGCGAGCCGGAAGGGAAGCGTTCTATACCCAGCAGCAGCAGTGTGGTGGACTGAGGGGTCGTCACTTTGGAGTGAACTTCCTTCCAGAAGTCGGCGTCGTTGAGCGGGTCGCTGGCAAAGAGTGGCACGCCGGTGTAGGCATCTCGCAGAACGATCTGGAGCCCGCCCGCTCCTTCAAAGTTCGCCGACTTGTAATACACGGAAAAGTCGTAAGTGGTGGTGCCGTGCACTGGAATCAGCTGTTGAATCCCGGCATCGTGGATGCCCGGACCTTCGAAGGTGAGGGAAAGAGAGCGATCACCCTGGCGGAAGGCGCTCGGATCGAGTAATGGCTGCACGCCGATTCGATTGACGTAAGTCCAGTCGAAGCCTCCATTCAGTATGTCAAGGCTGAAATCGCCGTTCACCACCAGGTTGTCCTGCGTGGGGAGATACGCGGCGAGGCCAAGAGTCCCAACGGTCTGCTCCCAGGCAGACATGGCGGCGTCGGGACGGTGCACATCAAGGAGATAGCGCACTTGCTCGTACAAATAGCGGTTCTGAAATTTCTGGTGCAACTGGGCGAGCCGATCCCATGTTTTGATGGCGCCGTCGGTTTCCTGCTTGCTCCGCAGCAGAGCGAGGAATGAAATCAGGGAATCAGTGCGAGCCGGCACGGCGTCCCGGAGTAGAGCATCGGTGTCAGGACGCACGCGCCAGCAGGCACGCAGGGCGGCATCCACGAGCGAAACATCGTTCTCGATGACGACATGGAATTCGCGCAAGGCGCGGTCGATATCGCCATCGATGAGAAAAAAATTAGCTGCTTCCCACGCCACATCGGGGGCGGTGGGCTCGGCTTGCAAAGCGCGATCCAGCGCTGCTCGCCTGCCTGCGAGGTCCCCGATTACCTGATAGGCGGCGGCCAGATCGAACCAATAACGGGCATCGTGCGGGTTGAGTCCGACCGCCGCTCGAAAGCTCTCGATGGCGGACTGAGGATCAGCCGCAACAAATGCAAAGTAGCGTCCGAGCCGATGACGGTAGTCCGCATTGGCGGGAGAGAGGCGCACGGCGCGCTGCAGAGACGGCAACTCCGGACTCGAAGCAAAAACGCTGGCTGCGAACTCTGTCGCGGTCAGGAAAATATAGACGCAGGCGACGACGGCGACACCAGCAGCGAACTGCCAGCGTTGCCGGTTTGAAAGTGGAGTCGCCATTGGTGTCAAACCGCTTTTTCCACTTCGGTCCCCGCGGCGGGAGCATCTTCCTGATAGTAATGACCGTATTTTCCCTGATACTCGTAGTAGTAGTAATAGTCCGGTGAGGTGAGGTCGACCGCGTTTAGAAGCACACCGGCGACATGAGCATTAACCTGCATCAATATGTCGCGGGCCCGGCGCAGTGCCGGTTTCGTGGTCTGTCCGGAACGAATCACAAGGATCGTGGCATCGGCGCGGGGTGAGAGCACGACCGCATCGGTGACGGAAAGGGTTGGGGGAGTGTCGATCACGATGTGATCGTAGAGTTCGCGCAGTTCCACGATCAGGTCCCGCATGTTGGAGGATGCCAGCAATTCGGCAGGATTCGGAGGCGGAGTGCCCGCGGGCATGATGAAAAGATTGGGGAGGATCGGAGAGATGGCAATGGTCTGCTGCAGGGTCGCGCTTCCGGTCAGGACGTTGCTGAGGCCGCTGCGGGGGCCCATGCCCAAGGTCTTGTGAATACTGGGGCGGCGCAAGTCGGCGTCCATGAGGAGAACGCGGACTCCCTTTTGCGCGAGCACGATGGCTGTGTTGATGCTGGTAGTGGTCTTGCCTTCCTGCGGACGCGCGCTGGTTACCATGATGACCTTAGGCGGCGCTCCGAGATTCGATAGGAGAAGCGAAGTCCGCAGCGCGCGATACGATTCGGCCATCTGCGACTGGGGGCGAATCTGGGTAACGGTTTCCACCGCTTCCTTGGAAGCGGTCAAAGCGAGGCGCTTACCCGTTGCGCCACGGTTGGTGGCCTTGGAGCCAAGCGGGATCATCCCGAGAGAAGCCAGGCCGGAGATGGCTTGTGCCTGCTCGGGGGTGCGGACGGTGTTGTCCATGCTCTCCAGGAGGAAGGCCAAGCCGACCCCGGAGATGATGCCCAGCACCAGCGCGAAAGACAGGTTGCGCGGAATGTTGGGTTCGCTGGGAAAGGTGGGAACACGGGCCGCATTGATGATGCGGAAGTTATTGGATCGCAATCCCGCGGTGACGCCCGCTTCCTTAAGCTTTTCGAGTAATCCTTCGTAAAGTGTCCGATTGCTGTCCACATCACGCTTCAGGAGGCTGTACTCGATCGCGCTCTCATTGAGCTTGTTGGCTTCCTGCTTTTGCTTCTCAAAGGATCCGCGCAACATATTTTCGCGCTGCAATGCGGCCTGGTACTGCCCGTTGAGGTGGTCGACGGCCTTGCTAGTTTCCGATTGAAGCTGGCGGTCAATCTCCTTCAGCTGGTTATTAAGCTGCGTGATTTTCGGATACGAGGGACCGAACTGGGTGCTGAGCTCAGCAACTTGAATTCTGAGACTGGCCTGCTGTTCACGCAACTTGTCCAGAAGCGCGGAAGCTGCGCCGGCTCCCCCTCCGGGGGTATCGGAAACGATCGCTGCGGCGACCGCCAACGGATCATTCGACTGGGTCTGGCGATAGACGGCTTCCTTCTGCATGCGGTCAAATTCGGCGGCCGTCATTTCTTTGTTAAGTTCATCGAGCTTTTCGGTGATGATGTTCTGCTTATCGTCAACCCCGAAAATCTCGTGCTCTTTCTGGTAGCGAACGAGCTTCTCCTGGGAGGTCTCCACTTTCATCTGCAAGTCAACGAGCTGTTTGGAAAGCCAGTCGGAGGCCTGCATGGTGGATTCGAACTTGGTCTTGAAGTTCTGCTCGACATAGGTGGCCGCGAGGGTGTTCACGGCGCTGGCGGCGAGCTGAGGATCGGTGCTGGTGTAATGAATCTCGATGATCCGGGTGTTGGGAATAAGAGTGACGTGAAGGTTCCCGCGAAAGCTTCCCAGCAGCGCTGAAGTATGGTTCGAATCAGACTGGAGCGGATCGGCGACCAGGTTGGGTTGCTTTTGATCGGGATGACCGCCGAACTCGGGACGCTTATCCAGATTCAGTTGCCGGATCACTTGCAGGGCCATCAGATCGCTTTGCAGGATGCGGACCTCGGTGTCCAGATCGCTCTGGTCGTAATAGTCGACCACGGGCACGGAGTCTTTAAAGGAAATGAGGTTCGAGTCGGCCTTGTTGATGACGATTTGGCTTGCTGCTTCGTAGATGGGAGTCTGACGCAAGCTGGCAACGGCGACGGCCATGAAGATGCCAACTATCACCGCGGTCACCATCCACTTGCGCTTGATGAGAATGCGCATGTATTCGCGCAGTGTGGATTCCTGCGCCGGAGAGACGTTATAGAGTGTCGAGCCGAACGGCCTCAGGAATTCACCCGGTTCGCCAGGCGGCAGTTCGCGCAATCGGTCGTTACGACCGTCGCTTCTTGGATCGTTACTTCGTGGAACCAGGGGGCCCAATGACATCATTACTCCTTGTCGCCACAAGCTTCGATGCGGCAGCGCCTCGCAGCGGCCACTGAGGTCTCTGCTCGAGATACCGTCCCACAAGCAAACCGGGCAAACAAAAGCGGCTTGTTATGAAGAATTTGCTGATTTTAGCATTCTTAGGGGTGAGAGCCAGCCCCAAAATTAGAGCTGGGCGATATTGTTTCAGGTTCTGGTTTGCGCTGGAAAGACTCGGGCGCGGCAATCAATGGCGGACTCAAGAACTGAGTAGCCGAGAGGCTTACGTCGGGTGGTGTCTAAGCTATAAGGTTCAACTGATGCAGCATGAACCGCAAGCGCCCGATGCAAACATTCAACGCCGACTCGCATAGACTGCGGAACCAACCTCCCCATAGAATGGGTCGCCACGCGGCGATGGACCCCCAGCCATGAGTCCTTCTCAACTTCCTCAGCTATACTATCGAGCACAAGGACTTACCCGAGAAGAGAGGACTCTTCCAGAGTATGTAAGCGTCAGAACTGGGCGGGGGGGCGGCTCAGGCGGGCAACGCGGGACAAGGTTTCTGAGGAACAAGAATGGTGAATTGGTCGCAGGAATCGATATTGGTCACGGGTGGGACGGGCTCCTTTGGGAAGAAGTTTGTGGAGATCATGCTGCGCGATTACCAGCCGCAGCGGCTGGTGATTTTCAGCCGGGACGAACTGAAGCAGCATGAGATGAGAACGTCGGGCTTCGATCATCCCAGCCTGCGGTATTTCATAGGAGACGTTCGGGACGTGGAGCGGTTGAAGCGCGCGCTGGCGGGAGTGACGGTGGTGGTGCACGCGGCGGCGCTCAAGCAGGTGCCGGCTTGCGAGTACAACCCGTTCGAAGCGATCCAGACCAATATCATGGGCGGGCGCAATGTGATTGATGCGGCTCTTGATCAAGGGGTACGGCGCATTCTGGCGCTCAGCACCGATAAGGCGGTGAATCCGATCAACCTGTACGGCGCCACCAAGTTGTGCGCGGAAAAGGTGTTTGTGCAGGCTAATGCCTATGCGGGCGCTAGAAATACGCGTTTCAGTTGCGCTCGTTATGGGAACGTGGTGGGCAGCCGGGGCAGTGTGATTCCGGTTTTTCTGGAACAGCGGCGGAGAGGAAAGATCACGATCACCGATCCTCGGATGACGCGATTCTGGCTGACGCTGGAGCAGGGTGTGAAGTTCGTGATCCGCTGCCTGGAGCAGATGCACGGCGGCGAAATTTTTGTTCCCAAGATTCCCAGCATGCGATTGTTGGACCTGGCAGAGACCATCGCTCCGGGATGCCAGGTGGAGTACATCGGGATTCGTCCGGGAGAGAAGTTGCACGAAGTGCTGGTCTCGGAAGACGAGTCGCGGCAGACGCTCGAAACTGAAGATATGTATGTGATTCAGCCGTCGCATCCGTGGTGGAAGTCGAAAAACTGGGACAGCGCCAAAGCGCTTCAGGAAGGCTTCCGTTATTCGAGCGACAGCAACGAACGCTGGCTGACGCGGCGTGAGCTGGAAGAATTGGTAGCGCCTGAAATCAACGCTGCGGATGCGGTCCCCACGTCGGCGTAGAACACATGGTGAGCCCCTAAAAAGGGGCGATTGATTGCCGTATAGACGGGGTTGCTGCGTCTCTTGCGCAGAGTGAGACGGGGCAAGCCCCGTCTCTACAGGTTGACGAGATTTGCCCTCTAAGTCATCCTCGACACGAATCGCACTTGCACCACAGACTACCAGCATGAGCGCCTTACCCACAAAGCTGGAAACACTGGCCATCCACGGGGGGACGCCCGTGCGCGAAAAATTGTTGCCCTACGGGCGGCAAAGCATTGATGAGGCGGATATCCAGGCGGTGGTTGAGGTTTTGAAGTCGGACTGGCTGACGACCGGCCCGAAGATCGGCGAGTTTGAGGAACGATTCTCGGCGTGGGTGGGGGCGAAGTACGCGGTCAGCTTCAGTTCGGGTACGGCTGCACTGCACGGCGCGGCGTTTGCGGCGGGACTGGGACCTGGGGATGAGGCGATCACCACCCCCATGACATTCTGTGCGACCGCGAATTGCGTGCTGTACCAGGGAGCGACGCCTGTATTCGCCGACGTGAGTGCAGACACCCTGAATCTCGATCCCGGCGAAGTTGCAAAGAAGCTCTCTTCGCGGACAAAGGCGATTCTTGCGGTCGACTATGCCGGGCACCCTGCGGATCTTGATGCACTGCTTGCGTTCACCCGGCCGCGCGGAATCCCGCTGATTGAAGATGCCTGCCATGCGCTGGGCGCGGAATACCGGGGGAAACGAGTGGGTGGCATTGCGGATATGACCGTGTTCAGCTTCCATCCGGTGAAGCACCTGACGACCGGGGAAGGTGGCATGGTGACGACCAACGATGCCCGGCTGGCGGAAACGCTGCGACGCTTCCGCAATCACGGCATCAGCAGCGAAGCACGGGAGCGGCAGGAATCGGGGCAGTGGTTTTATGAGATGGTGCTGCTTGGTTTTAATTACCGGCTGACAGATATTGCCTGTGCGCTGGGACTCACACAGCTGGAGAGGCTGGAGGCGAACCTGGAGCGGCGCCGGGATATTGCGGCGCAATATGCGGGACGGTTGCGTGACTGGCCGGCGGTCGTGGTACCCACGGTGCACGCGGCGGTAGATTCGGCGTGGCACTTGTATCCGATTCGATTGCAGCTGGAAATGCTGACGGCAGGACGCGGCGAAATCTTTCGCGCGCTGCGGGCCGAGAATATCGGCGTGAATGTTCACTACATTCCAGTGCATCGGCATCCGTATTACCGCGAGCGATTTGGCTCGAACGAGAGCTATCCCGTGGCCGAGGATGCGTATGAGCGGCTGATCAGCCTGCCCATGTTTCATTCGATGACGGCGCAGGACGTGGAAGATGTGATTCAGGCGGTGGGTAAAGTTGTGAACTGCTTCGATCGAAAGCTTGATGGGAAAAATGAGAGACACGAGGGGTCAGATTTGCCCGGGATCAGGCGATCAGGATAAAGTCAGGCCCGGAATTTCCGACTGGGCGAGGTATCGGCGGTATGCGCCTACCAGGCCGTCCAACCGCCATCTACCGCCAAATTGATTCCGGTAACGTAGGAAGAAGCATCTGACGCCAGAAACAACAATGGCCCCTGGAGTTCCGCAGGTTTTCCTGTACGGTGCATGGGATTCTTAGCCTGGAGTCGAGCGTGAAACTGCGCGTCGCGCTCCAGATATTTTTCACTCGGAAACGGTCCCGGACTGATGCAGTTCACGCGAATCCGTTGATTGGCGAGATGACAGGCTGCGTAACGGGTAAGCTGAATCAGAGCCGCCTTAGCCGGACCGTAATAGGGCGGACTATTCGCTCCGCTCGTCCCGTAGATTGATGGATCCGGACTAACGGTGCCATACATCGAGGCAATGTTGATTACTGAAGCGCCCCCCTCGGTTCGAGATCCAGCGTTTTTCAGCAAGGGAATGGCTGCCTGGAGAAGCTGAAACGCAGCGACCACATTGACCCGGTAGACTTGCTCAAAATCCTGCGCAGTGGCGCTCTCCATCGTGCCCGGCGAGCCTGAGCTGGCATTGTTCACCAGCACATCCAGCCGGCCATACTGCTCGCCGATCAGATCGATGTGCCGGCGT
>DATFVD010000550.1:0-7906 GCA_035260505.1 Terriglobales bacterium | reverse complement strand
GAGCCGAAGTTATCGGAATCGCGCGTTCACCAATTGGAGAGAAAAAACTCTCAGTTTGCCAGGTTAGAAGCGTGGTGCTCGCGGCCTCGCGACGATATTAGTCGATATTTATAATAATTATCGTTAGATCCTTTTCTATGTTCCTCTTTTCCTTCTGCGCTTGCTCAGTGCAAGCTCGCCCCTGCGACAGCATGAACGGACTTATCAGCCGGTGCAGCACGCCTCAAGCACGCCAAACCAGCATGATGGACAACTAGCTGTCTCCCTCTCAGAATTCTGCGGACACGTTTTCGAACCCTGGTTTCCCCATGCTGCTTTTTGTGCCATTTCCAAGACGGCCGAGACACTCTTCATGCATGTTGCGATTCCAGCACGTCGTAAGTTCGCTTCCGCGTACGATCCCGGCGGGTGGGGACTCGCTCCGCCCGAAAAGAAATCTACAGACCTGGACTGCTATCTTCTGTCCTCTTTCGTTCGTTTTCTCGACGAGATGAATGCGGAAAAGATCGTTCTTTGGGCAAAGACGTTGTCCGACAACCGGCCAGGCATCAGTGTTCGCGACCATTGCCTGAACGTCGGCTGCGTGGCCGAGGCACTGATCGCCGCGCTCCTGCCTGCCGTACGCGGCCTGATCCCGCCGGGCGCCGCCACGCTCGCGGCGCTGCACGACGTGGGAAAGATTACAATCGGTTTTCAGGCCAAATGCCCGCAGTGGCTTGCACAGGAGCGACTGCCGCAATTCTCCCCCGGAGAGGTCACTCTTTCAGTTACCGACCACGCGCTGGTGAGCCAATTCTTTCTACAAAAGATCCCAAGCTTCATGCCGGCCCGGCTTTGGGCGGTGGCGGTGGGAGCCCATCATGGAAAGCCGAAAGGGAAGATCGCCCACCTCAACGCCCCGGAAGCACTAGCAGAATGGGCGGAGGAAAATCGGCTACGCGTCATGGAAGAACTCCGGGCGGTGTTCGGTCCTTTGCCAACAACACCACCGGAGGCGCACCTCGCTCCCTATCACTCTGATCTCTGGCTTCTCGCTGGTCTTATTTCGATCGCGGACTGGATCGGCTCCAATGAAGCGTGGTTCTCACCGGAGTATGGGCTGCAGCCGGACGCAGCACGCACACGCATTCAGGCGCGTGAGGCTCTCCGGCAGATTGGCTTGCCGGGCGGCAGGCTCCGTCAGACCGGGTTCTCCACCGCCTTTGCCACCGAGCGAAAAACCCCCTTTCAAGCCAATCCCCTTCAAAAGGTGATTACGGATGCGTCGAACGCTCCCGGTGTTCTCATTATTGAAGGACCAATGGGCTGCGGCAAGACCGAGGCGGCCCTCTTCGCAGCGCAGCAACTTATCGCCTCTGGACAACAGCAGGGAATGTATTTCGCGCTGCCCACTCAAGTGACGAGCAACCGGATTCACAAACGGATCGAGCGCTTTCTCGGAAACACCCTTGCCGATGACGCCACGCTCCGTTTGGTGCACGGCAATGCCTGGCTGGAGGACAACTTCGATCTTTGTCTCCGGCCTGCTTTTCAAAGCAGTAAGCCGGAAGAACAGGAGGAGGTCTTCAGTTACGTGCGCGAGGCGCGGTCATGGTTCGCTTCGGCCAAGCAGGCGCTTCTCGCTCCGTACGGTGTTGGCACGATTGACCAGGCCCTCCAAGCAGTGGTTGCGGTGAAACACTTCTTTGTTCGCCGCTTCGCCCTCGCCGGCAAGGTAGTCATCCTTGATGAGGTTCATTCCTACGACATCTACACCGGCACGTTAATCACCGCGCTGCTCCGTGAACTAGTGAATCTCCGCTCTTCGGTGATCATTCTCAGCGCAACGCTCACCGGCGCTCGACGCCACGAATTGTTGGCCGCCGCCGGGATTACTGAATCTAATGCTCCCACGGCCTATCCCTTGGTCACGAGCGGTACGACCGGCAGGGAGTGTCAGCACACTAGCCCGGAATGGTCTTCTCATCGACGAATCACCCTCAACGCTGCTGTTATCTCCGAAGAGGAAACTCGCAACGAACTAATTGCCCGCGCTGAGGCCGGCCAGCAAGTTCTTTGGATTCGCAATACGGTTGTTGAAGCCCAGCAAGCCTTTCGGGACGTGTCCTCTTCCGTGCGTGAGGACACCGTGCGTGTGGGGCTCCTCCATAGCCGCTTTCCCTTTCAACGTCGTGCCGACTTGGAGGAGGATTGGCTCGAACACCTCGGACCGAACCGGTCCGCCAGTGCTCTCGGCAGCATCCTCGTTGCTACCCAAGTGGTAGAGCAGAGCGTGGATATAGATCTCGACTTCATTGTCTCGGATCTTGCGCCGAGCGACATGTTGCTCCAACGCGTAGGCCGCCTCTGGCGACACGAACGTCCGCACCGGCCGGCGATCGCGCCGTACTTCTGGATTCGTCTGCCGGAGTTGCACACAACTTTAAATGCGATGCAGTTGAAGAAAGCCCTGGGCCGCAGCGCACGAGTTTACGCGCCCTACGTTCTGCTCCGCACGGCCGCTGTCTGGAGCGGCAGGAAGGAGCTTTTGCTGCCGGCTGACATCCGCCCGCTGCTGGAAGCCACCTACGCGGAGCCAGACGTGCAGGAGCCGGAAGGATGGCAGGAACTCCATGCCGGGCTTGAACAGGAAAAGGCGACACTCGCCGCCAACGCCGCGGCCGCCACCCGCGTGCTGGGCCTTCCCATGCTTCAGGACGAGGACGACGTGCTCACTCGCCGCCAGGGCGCTCCCACCAAGCCAGTCGTGCTGCTTCGGTGCGTCACAACCGGATCGCCCGGCTCCGTAATCGTTGTGGGATTGGATCACTCGCAGGCCGAAATCGGCGAACACGAATGGCGCAAAGCGTCGGCTCGGGTTATTCACCACTGGCTTGTGCGAATCCCGCGATGGATGGTTCCAACCGACTCTCCGAAACCTAAGTGGCTCACGCTGCATGGGCCGCCCGGTGTCACCGTTGCGATCGTGCGCGATGACGGCCGCTGCGTCTTCGGCGATGAAGTCTCAACGATGAGGTATGACCCGTATCTGGGCATCTTCGCCGAAAGCACCATCCAACTCACCCCGCAACAGAACGATGACGATGAATTTGACTATTGATCCGTGGATACCCGCGGTACGAGCCAATGGCCGTCGCGAACTGTTCAGCCTTCAGGAGCTCTTCGCGCAAGCTCGCGAGCTGCACGACCTTGCCGTAAAACCCCACGAGCGCGTTGCCCTAATGCGCCTGCTGCTCTGCATCACGCAGGCCGCGCTCGACGGCCCGGCGGATGAAACCGAATGGCAGGATTGCCAGCCACTGATCCGACGGCGTGTCCGGGATTATCTTGAGAAGTGGGGAGGGGCGTTCGAATTGTTCGGGGAAGGTCAACGGTTTCTTCAGTTCTCGAATCTCCGAGTCGGCAATGAGTCGGACGAAGGTAACGCCGCTACCAAGCTCGATCTGACCTTGGCAACCGGCAACAACTCGACTCTCTTTGATAACCTCGCTGGAGAAGATCGTACGCTTCAGTCGGCCCGTTCCGCTATTAATCTGCTGACCTTCCAGTGCTTTGCACCCGGTGGACGCATCGGCGTCGCCAAGTGGAATGGCAAGGAAACGGCGGGGAAGGGTTCGAGCAATCACGCTCCCTGCACTCCTTCGAGCATGGTTCACACCCTGATGCTGGGTCAGAACCTGCTGGAAACCATTCACCGAAACCTCCTCACGCGCGAATCCGTGACTGACTCATACGGACCGAATGGCTGGGGAATCCCGGCGTGGGAACTGCCGGTGGAAAAGCGCGAGGACAAGACGGCCGTCGAAAATTCGACCCTAACGCATCTTGGACGATTGGTTCCGTTAAGCCGAGCGATTCGCCTGAACGATGGCGGCCGCTCAATCATTCTCGCCAATGGACTCGATTATCCAATTTTTCCAGCGTTTCGCGAAGCCACTGCGACCGTAATCCAGCGCAAGGCGGAACTGGCCATTCTTTCGGCATCGACAAACCGCAGCCTTTGGCGGCAACTGGCGGCGGTTTCGGTCAAGCGTCGGGCAAATGCCGATGCGACGGGTGGTCCACTGGCCTTGAACCGTCTCAGACCCTCAACGGAAACCAATATATGGGTCGGCGCTTTGGTAACGGACAAAGCCAAAATCGAGGATGTCGTAGAGTCTACGTATTCGCTCCCGGCCGGAATGTTTTCCGAGCTTGGTCGCGCTTCTTACGAAAGAGGCGTGGCCTATGCCGAGGAACGGGAGGGCGGCCTCATTCAGTCCGTCAAAGCGTATGCCTCCGCATTGAAGGTCACCTCACCCCCCTACAATCGTGCCCGCCAACAATTCTGGACGCGCGTCGAGCAGCACCTTTCCGCTCTCTTTGATTTGGCCCGCAATACGGACCTGGTTACCGACCTTCCGAACTGTCCCTGGGGGAAAGCCGTTCAAGCCGCCGCGTTCGATGCTTACGAGCAATCCTGCCCACACCAGACGCCGCGTCAGATTGAGGCTTACGCCCTTGGTCTCCGCAAGCTCACGTTCCGTCCCAAGAACCAGCAACCAACATGAGTGAACCCAAACGCACCCCCAAGGAGCGCGCCGCCGATTTCGTCGGCGCTTTGCGCCGTATCCGTGAAGACCGCGGCAAACTCGCTGCTCTCCGTCGCGGCTTGACCGATAACCCTCGGCTGCACGTAGATGCCTGGCCGGTCGTCGCCGGTCTCGGTGGCGACATCGGCCAGCCGATCTTTGTCGCCATCGCCGCGCTCTTCGCCAGCTATGACGAGGAATCTAACGCGCGCAATTTCGGTGAAACGTGCCGCCGAATTGCCCAAGGCGATGACAAGCAAATCGCCGACAGCTTCGAGCGCCGCTTCCGTCGCCTGCTCGCCTGCAGTGATGTAGCGGACGTGATTGACCAGCTCCGCTCCTGGATTCGCCTAGCGGCCAGCAGGAATGTAGGTGTGAACTACGAAAGCCTGATGTTCGACCTTTTGCTCTGGAACAAATTTGCGGACGACATCGGTGTGAGATGGGCCCGGGCTTTCTGGCAGTCGGGCGAAGCTTCCATCGAAACCCAAACCGCCAACGCCGCTACAAGATGAGAACTCTGGTCTCCCAAGCTCCGACGGGCTCCCTCATGGCCACACTGCACCTGACGCAAATTCTCGTCTCCTATGAAGATGCCGTGCGCATCTTGAGAATCCGAGACACCTACGACTGGCATCAACGCGTTTGGCAAGCCTTCGGCACAAGCGACGGCCAACCGCGGGACTTTCTCATCCGCGTAGACCGCAAGGAAGAGGCTTACCGCGTGCTAATCCTCTCGCGCTCGACCCCGAAAAAGCCGGACTGGTGTCCCACCAGTTGCTTTGGCACGAAGGCTATTCCAGACGATTACTTCCAATACGCGCGCTACCGCTTTAGCCTGCTGGCCAATCCCACGAGGAAGCTTCGCGTGGACAATCCCGACGGAACGCGCAAGAAGAATGGCCGACGCGTGCCGATCGCGAAACGCGAGGAACTCGTCACGTGGCTACAACGCAAGGCGGAGGCCGGCGGTTTTTCTGTGGACCCCGATTCTTTGCTCACCATTCCCAGGGGACGCGAGTTTTTCCACAAACCCGACGCACACGGCACTCACACCGCCATCGAGTTCAAAGGGGAGCTCGCGGTGCGCGACCCCGCACAATTCCGCCTCACCGTCGCTGCTGGCATCGGCTCAGCCAAAGCCTTCGGTTTCGGCCTCCTCCTCCTGGCTCCCATTTCGTAAAACCCTCTCAACTCTTAACCATCAAGACTCGACTCGACATGCGACTGATCGAACTCCACATCCTCCAATCCTTCCCTGTCTCGTGCCTCAATCGCGACGACGTGGGCTCACCCAAAACTGCCGTCTTCGGTGGCGTCCAACGCGCCCGCCTCTCCAGCCAGTCCCTCAAGCGCGCCATTCGTGAATACGCCCAAAACAACCTACCCGACGCTCGTTTCGGCGGAGAACGGACAAAGCTCATCGTCGGACCGCTTGCCGAGGCATTGAAAAAGCACGGCATCACGGATGAAAAGTCTGCCGCTGAGCATGCGGCGAACATCGCGGACAAACTGGCCAAACTCGAAGCGAAATCCGCAAAGGAAGGTGAAACCCCTCAGGTGGGCACACTCATTTTTCTTGCCCCCTCAGAGATCGACTCGATTGCGCGTCAGGTCGCGGAACTGCTGAAGGAAAATCCAACATCGAAGGATTACGAGAAGAAGCTGGACAAGTTCTGTAAGGCGGCAGGGTTGCTCGACGGGGCCGACATCGCGCTCTTCGGCCGGATGGTGGCCAGTCTGCCGTCGCTTACCCTTGAAGGCGCCGCCATGTTCAGCCACGCACTCTCCACGCACAAGGCCGACAACGATCTCGACTTCTACTCCGCTGTGGATGATCGGAAACCCAAGGATGACGACGCTGGCGCAGGCATGATCGGCACACTGGAGTTCTCTTCCGCCGTCTATTATCGCTACGCCGGTATCAACCTTGATCTGCTCGCAGATGCAGATCACCTCGCCAAGCTCTCCCTTGAGCAACGCAAACAGGTGGTAGATGCATTTATCCGCGCCACGCTTCAAGCCGTGCCCGGCGCACGCAAAAACTCCATGAACGCCCACACCCTGCCCGGCTACGCGCTTGGTACCTTCAAGTCGGCCGGCCAGCCCTTGCAGCTCATCAACGCCTATGAGGAACCTGTACGCCCAAAATCCAGCCTGTTAGCGGAATCTATTGAGCGGCTCAAAAAGCATAACGAGGAGCTAAAAGAGACCTGGGGCATCGCTTGCGAAACCGAGGTGGCAATTCCAGACATGAACCTCAACGCCTTCTGCGAGGCCCTGAAGAAAAATGTCGTCTGAAGCCTGCCTCGCCCTGTTGCTCGACGGCCCCATGCAATCGTGGGGCCACGTTTCGCGCTTCGAGCGCCGCACCACCGCTCTGCATCCGACCCGCAGCGGTGTGATGGGACTTATTGCTGCGGCTCTTGGCATTAACAAGCACGACCCAAATGAAGTCACGCAAATTGCGCGATTCGTCTCGTTGAATGTCACAACCGTGTCACTCCCTCGCAACAAACTTAGGGGCGATGAATTGCCCATTCGTCGGCTGGAGGACTATCACACCGTCACTGGTATTCGCCGTGCGAGCGGCAAGCTGGACAAAGACGCCACCGTCCAGACGTATCGTCACTACCTTCTCGATGCCCGCTTTGGCGTGCTGCTCGAAGGTTCGGCGTCCTTGTTGGAGGAAATCGCCGCCGCGCTGCGCGATCCCCGTTGGGGAGTCTGGCTCGGCCGGAAGTGCTGTCTCCCGGCTAGCCCTTTGCTGATTACTGTTTCGTCCACCCGAGCCGAAGCCTGGAGAGAGCTGCTCCGCCGCGCGGGTTACTCGGGCGCGGAACCCGAAGAAAACTTCGATCGCATCATCGAAGCCGGCGCGACCGATTCAGGTACGGACATGATCGAGGACACACCGATCAGCTTCGGCAAACCGATCGGTGAACGTCACGGGCCCCGGTGGATTCGCCGCCTTCCGAAATCCGCAATCCCCAACCCGGCATCATAAATTCCACATGCCCTTGTTTGAACGCCCTCCGCTAGAAACGTTGTCCTCCGCAAAGGACCGATGGACACCGCTTTATCTCGAACACGGCCGCCTTGAGGTGGACGATTCCAGCGTGAAATGGATCGGGGCCGACGGCTTGCTCTGTCGCATTCCCGTGGCGACGGTTTCCGCTCTTATCCTCGGTCCGGGGACCACTGTCACCCATGCGGCCATCAAAGCCTGTGCTGAGAGCAACACGCCGGTCTGCTGGACCGGTGAGGACTCCTTCCGTTTCTACGCCTTCGGGGTGACGCCCAATCACAATAACGACATGCCCCGCCTCCATGCC
>DATFVD010000549.1:0-5331 GCA_035260505.1 Terriglobales bacterium | reverse complement strand
TCGGTATTTTCCCCGGACTCGCCCATCCAGATCGGCACATCATAAAGTTCGCGAAAATCGATGTATTGCTGGATTACACTTTGATCCGGCGCCGTCCAATATTTGTGGAACGTGTATGCGACGTTGGCATCGAAAGGTTTGCCGAAGACGGAAAAGTTTCCGTCCCACTGCGCGCCACCGAGAAAGAGAATATGGTGAGCATCCACTTTCCGTATCTCGCCCGACAATTTTTTGTAGAGCGGTTCCAGCGAAGAATTCAGAGGCGCCAGCTGGGGAAAATGCGGGATTGGCTCATTTAGAAGGTCATAACCGAGGACGGCCGGCTCATCGCGATAGTGCGCCGCCAGCCGCTGCCAGATCGCGATCAGGTGTTCCTGCTCTTGCGGACTCTGGTATAGCCAGGGATATCCAGCGCTGTCATCGATGTTGGCGCCCGTCTGTCCGCCGGGTGCGGCATGCAGATCAAGGATCAGATACAGACCCTCGGCACGGCTCCAGAGGACCAAGCGGTCGAGAAGCTTGAAGCCTTCCGCGTCGTCGCTCTCAAAAAGGCTGTAATGCAGAGGAACTCGAATGGCGTTGAAGCCGGCGCGATGCAGGAGCGCGATGTCGTCCCGCGTTACATAGTTGTCGCGGTACTTCTGCCAGAATGCAGCGGACGCTTCAGGTCCAAGGAGTTCCAACACCAAGGCGCGAATCTCACTGGGAGATTGCGGGCCACCTTCGAACAGCCACATGTAGCCTTCCGGCACGAGCCAGTTACCCAGATTCGTGGCGCGAAGGAAGAGCGGTTTACCGGCGGCGTCGACGATCTGTTTGTGGTCGGTGTGTGCGAACTGCGCGCTCCCCTGGGAAATCAGAGTCAGGAGAAGAAGGGGCAACTGCAGGAGTCTGAACTTAAACATGTATTTCTGTCCTCCGGGAAATTTTTTCGGGTGTCCTGAGGCCGCGGCCTGGCGGTCCATTTCTAACAACTATCGTCGTCAGAACGGCAAAACCTGCGACATGTCTTACCTCATTGAGGCTGGCGGTTGTTCCGCACCGGGGCCGAAGCTGATGTATTTTCGGCTGACATAGGTAGTGACCGCGGCCAACAAAAAGCTTGTGATACACACTAGTGCGCGATAAGAAAAAGTTTGAGTCAGAATCAGCGAGCCGTGGGCCGGATCAGTCCAAAGTTCAAACAGGCGATCAAGTTTACTTACCCCATAGCCCGTTATAAAAACGGATGCAACTTTCACGTATTCTCTAAATCTGTCTTGTTCGCTTTGGTATGGCGCAAGCAAAATTCCCATTGCCCAACCAGCGGCCAGCCCCAAGGCCGAACACAGCAACGCCATATAGTCGCGTAAATGCCAAAGGACAATCAACAGCATCACACCCACAATTCCTGCCAATATGAAGGTGCCAGCGATTTTAATTTGCTTTGAGGTCACCGGTTTCCGCTCCGTAACCCTTGCTGTCTATCCATTTCAAGATCTGGTCGTACCCAACGCCTGCGTTGGCCGCCGCCCTCTTAGCGAACGCGCGCGCACTGGCTGCGCTGGCTTTTGACGGCCACGGTTCCGGCTTGCCAAGCAAATCTAGGCACCCTCGGCGCAGCTGAGCCCAAGACCGATTCATTTCGCCTCGGAGAGCGCCGAGCGCTTTCCCAATGGGGTCATCGTGCACCGTTGTTAGTTGGTCTTCGATCGAATCATGGCCTTTCTTGCTGAGCAGAATCGGAGGGCGGCCATCGCGAACCGGATGATGCAGTTCGCTGTCCTTGCCAAGCACGCTGTCCGTCATCAAACAGGTCTTCACCGCCTCACGGCACAATTCGCGCGCGCCTCCGCCAAGCAGATAGCGATCTGTTGCAGCTTGTTCGGCAGCCACCCACTGTTTAAGCGAGTTAAGCGCCAAACAGAAAACGCGAAAGTCATCGGGCAAACTTTTGTCCATCGATCGCGGCAGCGGGTTATCCTCCAGGAAGGTCCGAATTGGACCCGCGGATGTGGCGAGTTTTGCCGACTCGGTCAAGAGCGTTTCGCCTACTTGATCCAGGAGATCGGCAAACAATTGGCGAGGGATTTTTTGATTCAGGGCGGCTTTGTTGCTTGCTATCAGTTGCCGATAGTGCTGAATATAGTCCTCGAGCAAATCCAGCTTTTCCTGTTTCGATAGCTTTACTCGGCTTGTTGGTCGCTCGTATGCCACGGGAGGGTTCCTCTCCGATCACGAAGTGAACGCCCAGCGGCTTTAGGAGCTCACTAAACAATCGAACTGGCGGAGAGGGAGGGATTCGAACCCCCGATACCCTTTCAGGTATGCCGGTTTTCAAGACCGGTGCCATCAACCACTCGGCCACCTCTCCGTCTATTACAGTTTTACTACAGGGCACAATTTTAACGGAGAACCGGGCGTCCGGCGGTGTGGTGGCCGGGCGGGGCGCCCGGCTCTCCACCAAAAGCGATTCGATCATTGGCGCTCGATCATTGGCGTTCGATCACTAGCGATGATCACTTTGTTCCGTTTGGATAGACGAGTATCTTGCTGGCTTCGCCGGTTTTCAGGCGGGCCATGGCTTTGGAAAAATCTTTCATGGGGATGCGGTCGGTGATTACGGGGTGAAGATCGAGGCGTCCGCTTTTGAGCAGGGCGGTCATCTGGTACCAGGTCTGGTACATGCGGCGGCCATTGATGCCTTGAATGGTGAGGCCTTTGAAGATGATGTCTTCGGAGAAGTTGAGCGGGATGGGTTTCGAGGTGAGTCCGAGGAGAGAGATGCGTCCGCCGCGGCGGACGATGTCGAAGGCGGTGCGGATGGCGTCGGGATGGCCGGCCATTTCGAGGACTACGTCCACGCCCAGGCCTCCAGTTTTTTCGGCGACGATAGCGCGGACGTCTTCTTTGGACGGATCGAGCGTGTAGTCGGCGTTCATTTTGGTCGCGAGTTTACGCCGGTGCTCGTTGACTTCTATGGCGAAGATGGTGGTCGCACCGACGGCTCGCGCTACTGCGATTGAGAACAGTCCGATGGGGCCGCAGCCGGTGATGGCTACTGTTTTCGCGGCGATTTCTCCGGCCAGGACGGAGTGCACGGCGTTGCCCAACGGATCGAGGATGGAAGCGTACTCCTGCGGGATGGCCGGATCGAGTTTCCAGATATTCGACTCGGGGATGACGACATACTCGGCGAACGCTCCGTCGCTGTCGACGCCGATGATTTTTACGTTCTGGCAGATGTGGGCCTCGCCGGTGCGGCACTGCAGGCACTTGCCGCAGGCGACGTGCATTTCGGCGGACACGAAATCGCCTTCCTTGACGCTGGTGACTTCATCGCCGAAGGCGACCACCTCGCCGCAGAATTCGTGTCCGGGGATTAGCGGCGGATGGATGCGTCCCTGGGCCCAACGGTCCCATTCATAGATGTGGAGATCGGTGCCGCAGATGGATGCGACTTTGACTTTGACGAGGACTTCGGTGCGTCCGTAGGCGGGAATTTTGACTTCGCGAATCTCCGCGCCCGGCGCGGCTTCCGGCTTGACCACTGCGAGCATGGTGCTGGGCATGGAAGTCCCCTTATGAGTGCGGAATTAGAGGAGCAAACGATCTATTCTAGTCTAGCACTGGGATTGAATCCTCCTCAGCGGCGAGTCACTTACCGATCATCGTGTCCTGTTCGGCGATCAGATACCACTGGCCATCGCGCTTCACGAAGACCTCGGTTTGGCGGGTACGGCGCGTCTTTACCTGGCCGGACTCCCGAACGGACGTGGTGAACTCCGCGTTGGAAACAGCCGTGTCGCCGTAGATGCGGATTGCGAGATCCGCCGGCTCCATTTCCATGACGATGATCTTGCGCTTGACGTCGCGCAGACTCGCCAGCGCCTCGTCCGTGCTTTCGACACGCCCGTTATCGCGGGTGTGCAGGTAATCGGATGCAAGGTGCTTTGCGTATTCGTCCCAGTCGGCGCGAACGATTAGCCCCGCCAGCCTGAACTCCAGAGTTTTGATTTCACCTTCCGCGACGGGATTCGCGTCGGCGTGCGCGCCCGGCTGCTGCGCGGTTAGAGCGATGCTAAGAGCCAGAAGAACCGTGATGATGAATACGCTTCGCATGGACTACTCTCCGGATTCTTTTTGCTCGACCTGCGCTGCTCTCTCCGGGCGACAAGTCACGTCTTGGTATCGTAAGTGCCGCGACTGAATCCCTTGGGGCTGCCGGCTTTGTAGTCTTCCGATTTACCCCGAGGAATGGTTAGCGTGTGCCATTGTGAAGCGCGCAGGTGTTTGGCGAGGAAGACGATTTGTCCGATGTGTTGCGCATAGTGGGCGAGCGCGCGGTTGAGGGCCTGCATGACGGTGTGCGGCTCCTGGCGGATGGTGATGGTGCGTTGCACATCTTCGGGCTGGAGCGAGTCGAGCGCGGAAAACACGTGAGACCATGCCTGCTCCCACCAGCGCAGGACTTCGTCGCGCGTTGTTTTCGCCGAGACTTCAAATTCCTGATCGCGAAAACGGTCCGGCTTCTCGCCATCGCTGGTAAGGAAATCGGTAAAGCGTGAGCGGGCATTGCCGGCGATGTGCTTGACCAGTGTAGCGACGGAATTCGATTCCGGATCGAGTGTGACGAAGAAATCCATGTCTTCGAGCTGGGCCATGGCGGCTTCGCCCATGCGCTTGTGGCCGCGGAACTGGCGCTTGATCTCTTCCAGGTAGTGGGTAGCTAGGTCAGTCATGGGAAGCCTCATTGCAGAAGTCAGAGGTCAGATTGCAGAGGTAAGAGCTTTAGCTTTCGGCGGTTCCTTTTTTGCGGGAAGTTTGACCTCTGCAATCCGACCGCTAACCTCCGACCTGCGATTGTACGTCGCACGCGACGCGGAAACCATAATCCGCGTACTTGAACTCCGGAGGAATGCTGGAGCGGGCCGCGCAGCGCGACATCTTGACGTGGTGACGCCAGGAACCGCCGCGGGAAGCGCGCCGTTCGCCGGTTTCGGGGCCCCGTGGATTACGCTCGGGCGACACTGCGTAGTACTCGGGCGCGTACCAGTCGCTGCACCATTCGTGCACGTTATCGCACATGTTGTAGAGGCCGTATGCGTTCGATTCGGCGCGACCTACGGGCTCGGGGCCCGTCTGCCAATGACCAGCACAGCGACTGGCATAGCCGGGCAGCGACTGCGGAGGCGCATCGCCCCACGGGTATAGGGTACCCTCGGAACTGCCGCGAGCGGCGCGCTCCCACTCGGCCTCAGTTGGCAAGCGGAACTTTCCGCTGATGTTTGCGCTGAGCCATTCGCAGTAGCGGATTGCCTCGTGCCACGACACTCCGACCACGGGCTGCTC
>DATFVD010000548.1:0-7913 GCA_035260505.1 Terriglobales bacterium | reverse complement strand
GCGGGCATTGTTATCGACGTTATAAAAGATAGTCGGCTGCACATAGTAACCCTTGGCGAACTTATCCGCCCGCCCGCCGCCGGCAGCTACTTTCGCTTCTTTCTTGCCAATCTCGAGATAGGAACAGACGCGGTCGTATTGCTCCTGCGACACCAAGGCTCCCATCTTCGTTTCACGCTCAAGCGGCGGACCGATCTTGATCTTCTTGGCCTTCTCGGCCATGGCTTCCACAAACTTGCTATAAATCGATTTCTGCACCAGTATGCGGCTGCCCGCCGAGCACACCTCTCCCTGATTGATGAACACGCCAAAGAGCGCTCCATCGATAGCCGCTTCGAAGTCGGCATCAGCAAAAAAGATGTTGGGCGACTTGCCGCCCAGTTCAAGCGTCACGCGCTTCACCGTGTCGGCGGCTTCCTTCACGATAATCTTGCCGACAGCCGCCGAGCCCGTAAAAGCAATCTTATTCACGTCCGGATGCTTGACCAAAGGCGACCCGCAACTCTCGCCGAAACCGGTGACCACGTTTACCACGCCCTTAGGCAGTCCGACTTCGTCAAACCACTTCGCCAGTTCAAGCACCGTAAGCGGCGTCTGCTCCGCCGGCTTAAGCACGCAAGTGCAACCCGCCGCCAGCGCCGGAGCTAGTTTCCACGCAGCCATCATCAGCGGATAATTCCACGGGATGATCTGCCCGGCAACGCCCATCGGTTCTTTCAGCGACAGGCTCATCGCGTTGTCAGGAACCGGGTTTACGTAGCCGACGACCTTCGTGGCCAGCCCGCCATAGTATTCGAAGCAAGTAGCCACATCATTGATGTCGAACTCCGCCTCAACAATCGGCTTGCCCGAATTACGGCATTCCAGTTCCGCAAGCATAGGTAGGTTCTGCCGCACCTTCTCCGCGAGCCGAAACAGAACGCGTCCACGCTCCTGCGCCGTGGTGGTCGCCCATGGACCTTCTTCAAACGCCGCCTTGGCAGCCGCGACCGCGCCATTCACATCGTCCGCATTTGCGTCGGGAACTTGCGCGATCACTTCTTCGGTTGACGGATCGTATACAGGAAAAGTCTTAGCAGACTTACTGGCGACAAACTCACCGTTAATCAGCATCGAATAAGTCTTAACGTCAGTTGTAACTCCACCAGCCATAACTCCTCCACGACTCACGTAGCCCCGGACGCATTCGTCCAGGAAGGCGACCGCAACCACTCCCGCTTCAGCGTTTCCAAATTACCAGTCGAGCTGCGCACGAGTGGACCGACGAAGGAGCGTCCGTCCCTAAGTGGGTCTTGCAGTCTCCAATTGCGGCGGTTTCAGCCGCCCGTACACGAAAAAGAAAAACGCGGCCAGCACCAGGAAAAACAACGTAAAGCCGAACATCTTCGCTTCATACCTCCAGACCGAGGTAATCTGCTTGGCCGGAAAGAACGCCAACGCGATTCCGAGCGCCGTAGTCACAAAGCCGCAGAAGCCAGAGACAATCAGCGTACCCCGGCTGTAGCGGCCACCGGCCGCATCACCGGCGAAAGCAAATTTCAGCAGCGCCGCAAACACATACAGGAACGGCACCAGTTGCAGAACTACCGCCAGCGAAAGCATCGTCTGGAATGCTTCCTGCACGCCGCCCGAAGCATAGAAATTGATGACGATCAATATAAGCGAGACGACGGCCTGCACGATCAAAGCCGCATGCGGCGTCCGATATTTAGGGTGAACTCGGCCGAGCCACGACGGCATGTAAGAATCAAGGCCGGCGACGAACGGAATGCGCGCCGAACCGCCCATCCAGGCCGAACCAATCCCTGCAATCGAGATACTCAGCATCAAGGCAAACGGAGCGACAATCCAAGCGACGCCAACTTTGCCGGCCATATGGCTGACCGCCTGCACAATGCCCTGCAGCACGCTGATGTCGTTCTTCCCAACCGCCACCAGCAACGTCAGCGTCACGCCGATATAAAGCAGCCCGGAAATCATGCCGCCCCACGCCACCGCACCCGGCAATGTTTTCTGCGGATCCCGTATCTCGTCCCCCATCACCGAAGCCAGTTCAAGCCCGACCAATCCGAAGCAAATCACGCCGAAAGAATTCATAACAAACCTGGGATCCGCCGGAATCCGGAAATCGGCAGCCGTTACGCCAGTGCCAAAACGCGACAAGACAGTGAATCCCAGACCGATCAGAACCGCCGCCGCTATAAACGTTCCGATGGCGCCCACATTGTTCAGCCACTTCCCCACTCCCAGCCCAACAATGTTCACGACCGTCAGCAGCACCAGCAGCGCCACCGAAGCACCCATGGCGAAATTCTTATTATCGGCGAGCGCCGCATGGCCCGGGCCCATGGCAAACACCGTTACCCCCACGAAATACAGCATCACCGTCGGCACGTACAGCATGTTATTCGTCCAGTAACACCAGCCCGAGAGAAAGCCGTGGAAGTCGCCAAAGACTTCCTTCGCCCACAAGTACACGCCGCCTTCGCCGGGATAACGATGCGCAAGTTCGATCACCGCAATCCCCTGCGGCCAGAAAAACAGAAGCAGCGAAACGATCCAAAGCCAGACCGTCACACCCCCGTTGGCGGCAATGCTGGGAACCACGTTGAGGTTGAATACTGCAACAACAAACAGCAACACCAGGTCAAAGCGTCCAAGGACGCGCTTTAAAGGCGGATGGCTGGGTTCGGTCTTGGACATTGGGTACTGGGCATTGATTGAAGATCAGGTGACCTGATCATCGAACTCTCGTGCCATCGGGTGACCGGTTTCAAATCGCCCGATCACCCGGCAGTGAGATGACCCGATCTCTCTTAGTGAGTTGCCACCGCTCCCAGCCGCTCGTGCTGCGCCGTGGCCAGCGACTCGGCCACATCTGCGAACGCCGCCAGGTGCTGTTCGATGTCAGCCTCGGTATGCTGCACGGAAATCGTCCACTGTTCGTCCCACCAGTAAGGCTGGCACATCACCCCGCGATTCACCATGCCGAACCAGTAATGCCGCCACAGATCCACATCCAGCGGCAGCCAGTCGCGGTAGTTGCGAATTTCCTTCGGATACAACATCAGCGCGCCGTTCGCTCCCGCGCTCGCGATGTACCCTTGTAGCCCAACTTTCGCAACCGTCTTCTTATAACCGTCCACCAGCTTGTTACTAAGCTTTTCAATGTACGTGTAGTTAGCGCGAGTAAGCACTTCGCGGAAAGTTGCGATCCCGGCCGCCATCGAAATCGGATTCGTATTGTAAGTGCCGCCGTGAAATACTTTGTGGTCCGAAATCAAATTCATCACCCGCTTGTGCGTGCCAAAAGCCGCCAGCGGAAATCCGCCGCCAATCGACTTCGCCAGGCAGATCATGTCGGGAGTCACCCCAAAATATTCCGAAGCGCCGCCCCAGCTGAGCTTCGCCCCCGTCTTGACTTCGTCAAAGATCAGCAGCGCTCCGTGCTTGTCGCAGAGCGCCCGCAGACCTTCCAGAAATCCCTTCTGCGGCATGCACAGCCCAACATTCATCATGATCGGCTCCAGGATGATCGCCGCAACCTCATTCGGATTCTCTTTGAACCGGCGCTCCACCGTTTCCAGATCATTGAACGTAGCCACCAGCACGTTCGCGATACTCGCCTTCGGCACGCCCGCTCCGCCCGAAACAGCTTTCGGATTCTTGATATCGCCGAAATCGTCCGCCGGAGGGTGCGGCTTCACACTAACCAGCGCCGCATCATGCAACCCGTGATAACCGCCTTCAAACTTAATGATCCTGTCGCGTCCGGTAGCGGCGCGGGCGAGACGAATTGCATGCATGGTGGCTTCCGTGCCGCTGTTGCCAAAGCGGCACATCTCCACCGGAAACCGCGTGCACACTTCCTCCGCCAGTTCCCACTCCATGTTGTGTGGCATACCGTACATGGTGCCCTTGTGCAGGCGCGATTCCACCGCCTTGATCACCGCCGGATGCGAGTGTCCGGCCATGAGCGCGCCAAAACATAGATTGTGGTCTAGGTACTCGTTGCCGTCGAGATCGCGGAACTTGCTGCCCGCCGCTTCCGACACAAAGATCGGATAAGGATCGTAAGCGCGATAATTGCTGGCCACGCCAAGGGGCAGACGCTTCAAATTCTTCTTATGCGCTTCGGCGGACTTCGGAGTACGGCGCTCGAACGTGTCGAGCTCTTTTTGCAATGCGGGGTACATCGTGATCTCCAGTAAAGACTCAGGCCAGATCGGCCATTAGATTAGACCCGGGCGGAGTGAGCCACCCGGGATCGAACAAAAGACATGGACTAGAAAAAGAACTTCAAAGCAAATTGTACCAGTCGCGGGTCGCGGGCCTGAACGACTTGACCGAACTGCGAGCCATCCGAAGTATTGCCGTCCGGGGTGAAGAACTGCGTATGGTTGAAGATATTGAAGAACTCGGCGCGGAAATCAATGCGCCTGGTTTCGGAGAGAGCGATCGTCTTCAGAATAGCAAAATCTGTGTTGCTGATGTGAGGTCCGCAGCAGATGGTGCGCTTTGCATTGCCGAGGCTCCCAAACAAAGTTGGATCGTAGCATCCGAATACAGCACCTGCAGTGCAGGGAGGCTGTGATTTATCCGACGCATTCTCCGTGAAGCTATTAGGATCAAAAAAGTAGTTGCCGTGCGACTGCGGTCTCATTGTCCGGAATGGAGCAATCTGGTTTGGTTCGCCTGGCAGTTCGAAATCGAAGCTATACATCAACTCGTTATCCGCCACCGACTGGATGCGAATCGGAAATCCGGTCTGGAAAGTAGTAATCCCTGAGACCGCCCATCCGTTGAGCAGTTTTCCCTTGGCGCCGTTGTAATGTTGGAACGGCAATTCCCAGTAATAGCTGAAGACGATGCGATGCCGTGCGTCAAAGTTGGAGAGCGAGCGGCTGATGCGCGGGTCGATCGGATTTATTATGCCCTCAAAGCTCGAGGCTTGGTCGAATGACTTGCTGAAGGTGTAAGCAGTGGTGAACTGCAGGCCATGCGCAAAGCGTTTATCAAGGGACACCTGCAAAGAGTTGTACGCCGAACTGGCAATCGTATCCTGGGCAAAGATGCTGCTAAAGACGGGGATTCCGTCAGCGGGGCAGCCAGTGCCAGTCAGCGGATCGCATTGGGGAGACGAGTATTTGCGTAGCCCGACAAGAGTGAGGCCGTTCGCAAGAACAGTCCCAGCTGGGATCACAGAATTGTTTGGCAGGTGGAAATCCACTGGAAGCGTGGTTCCTGGATCAATCGAGAAGGTACTGTCGGCAAAATACTGGCCGCACGTACCGTCGCCGAGCACGGCGTTCAGATCCAAGCAAGTTTGCGGATTTCCGTAATTAATGTCGTGGGTTGCCAGAAGGCGGTGTCCCTGCGATCCCACATATCCGACCTGTAACTTCAAGTCCCTGGCCAGCTCACGCTCGATCGTCAGGTTGTACTGCGCCGAATACTGACTCCGCATTTTTGGCTGAAATTGACCGAATAGCAAAATAGGACGGAACATCCCCCAGTCCACCGGCTGACCCCGTTTCGGATTCAGGATGCCGTTGACACCGGCCAGCGAGGGCAGGCCGAATGGATTGGGATAAGAAAAGCCCCCGCTCTGGTCGAGAAAAGGAGTGTTGAAGAACGTATTGAAGGGGAAGGTGCTTCCGCCGAACGGTGGCTCGGCGCTGAACTGTTCCAGCACCAACTGCTCAATCGGGTTGTAGAAGAGTCCCCAACCAGCTTTGATGCTGGTCTTACCTGAGGTCCCTGGACTCCACGAAATCCCGATACGTGGAGCAAAGGCGTTGTAGTACGTCTGCGTCATGGCATTGGATATGCCCTTATCTCCCGGCACCACAAGCCCGACCGGAGTCATCGAGCTACAGTCGGTATTGGCGCTATCACCGCACGGATAGATGGTGCTCACCTGCCCGGGGCGGAAAGTTTGCACGTGCTTGCTGATATCGGCAATCGGGGTGTTGAGTTCCCAGCGCAAGCCGTAATTCAGGGTGACGTTTGGCTTGATCTTCCAACTGTCCTGGGCAAATAGATACAGTCCAGTACTGCGGACATTCTCCACTTGGGCGGAGCCTTGCCCGTACGAACCGGGGAATCCGAGCATGTAATCGGAAAATACTGTATCGCCAAGTGTCGTATTGGTCGAAGTACCGTCGACAAAGAATTCGCCGTTGACATCGAAATACAGAGTCTGGTCAAAGCGCTGGCGGCGAATGTCGGTACCAAATTTGATGGAGTGCTTGCCAAGAATCTTGCTGATACTGTCAGACCACTGGAATGAATTCCCCACCTGAGGCACTTCACCCTCACCATTATTGCCAATTGTGAATCCGCCGCTCACCTGAACGAAAGGAACGCCCTCGCGCTTGGGACCTAGGTTGGGATGAATACCCAGTGCATTGTCGGGCGTGCCGTCGGAGAAACAGGGAACAGAAACGAGTACGTCGGTCAGCCAAGAGGGTGGCGTGGGACAGGACCCCTGCACCGCAGAAGTGCGCACCGGATGTTGGAAAGTTTTCTGCGCTTCGCGATTGTAATTGAAACGAAACTCGTTCACTGTGGTGTTGTTGATGGTCCACGTATGGCTGAGGTTCCACTGCTGGAATCGCTCGCTCGTAATGGATCCGAAACCGGGCACGTTCGCGCCGGCAGCCTGGAATTGCGCAAAAGGTGAGACTACTCGGTGATCATCGAAATAGTAGTAGAAGCTAAGGTTTTGTTTGGCATTGAGCCGGTGATCGAGCTTGACCGTAAACTGGTCGCCGCGGTCGGGCTGCACGGGTACAGTCTGAATAAGGTTGGTGCCTGCCGGAGGCGTCGGAACAAGCTGAAGCAGATCCACGGCGGTAGCATCCAGGCATTCCAAGGGAATTTTGTTGTTGGGAAAAATGGCGGAGTATGCGATGGGAACGCCAGGTGTAATCGTCGCCCCACCAATGTCGGTTATGGCTGCCTGGCATCCTGGACGCTGGCCAGGTCCGTTACCGTTTTCAAACGCATAGGTGTTGTTTAACATCCCGCCGAATGTAGTTTCTGCGAAAAAATCAGCAACAATGTGACCATTCACCATGTGCGCGGCGTCGTTGTTGGGACGTTCCGCTATGGTAGGAACCGTTACAGCGGGCGACGGGATACCCTGACGAATGCGTCGCCCTTCGTAGGAGGTAAAAAAGAACGTCTGGTCTTTCTTGATCGGTCCGCCGAATGTCCCTCCGAACTGGTTTTGATTGAATTTCGGCTTGTCGCAGACAATCCCTTGTGTGGCCGGAAAACAGTAATTGTTGGCGTTCAAAACCGTGTTCCGAAAGAACTCGTACATGTTTCCGTGAAAACTGTTGGTGCCCGACTTGGTGATCACGTTGACGACCGAACCGGAATTACGACCGTATTCGGCGTCGAAGGTGTTGGTCAGAACGCGGAATTCCTCAATGCTATCGGGTGACGGCTGCACGGTCGGCAGATTCACGAACTGATCGTTAGCGTCTCCTCCATTGACACTGAAATTATTGGAACGGCCACGGCCCCCATTTACCGACACTGCTCCCGCTTTGTCGCTGCCGTAGACGACCGAGTTGGGCGACCCCACGGTGGACATGACTCCGGGCTGCAACTGAAGGAATTGGTAAGTGTCGCGGGAATTGAGCGGCAACTGGGTGACGGTACGGTCGTTTACGACGGCCCCGAGCTGCGTGCTGGTCGTGTCCACCAGGGGCGCCTCCGAGGTCACCTCGACGACTTCCTTGCTCGCACCGATCTGCATACTCATATTGAGCGTGATCACCTGGTTCACGTCCAGCGTGACACTCTTACGCACATCGGTTTTGAATCCGGAAAGATCAAAGGTCAGCGTGTAAGTCCCCACCGGCACTTCGGGAAAGACATAGTCTCCGCTGGCGTTCGTC
>DATFVD010000547.1:0-13413 GCA_035260505.1 Terriglobales bacterium | reverse complement strand
AAATTGTCCCACGGCGGTGGAGTGGCCGTGCTCCACTCCAGTGAAGTGGCTTCCCACGGATTATCTGGCGCCGGTTTGCCCCAGAACCGGCTGTGAATCAGGTTGTAGACAAAAATCAGCTGGGCAGCGCCGGTGATGAGGGCAGCGACGGTTATCCACTGGTGGACGGGGAGCAACGGCTGCAGGAAATCATCCGGGAAGGACGAGTAGCGGCGGATATTCCCGGCCATTCCGAGGTAATGGAAGGGCATGAAGATGCAATACGCGCCCACGAAGCTGAGCCAGAAATGAATTCTGCCCAACGTTTCGTTCATCATTCTTCCGGCCATCTTCGGGAACCAGAAATAAGTTCCGGCGAAGATGCCGAACATGGCCGCGACGCCCATCACCATGTGGAAGTGTCCTACCACGAAGTAAGTCGCATGGAGCATGATGTCGATCGAGGGTTGGGCCAGGAAGAAGCCGCTGACGCCGCCACTGACGAACATCGAAATAAAGCCCAAGGCAAACAGCGAAGCTGAATTGATACGCAGGTTGGAACCATAGAGACTGAAGACCTGGATGAGCACGATGATCGTGGCGGGGATGGTTATAACCAGGGTAGGGAAAGAAAATGCCAGCGAGGAGACCGGATTCATGCCGCTGACAAACATGTGATGCCCGTAGACCATGTAGCTGAGGACGGCAAGGGCTCCCATGCTATAGATGAGCACTCTCTGGCTCAGCATCTGCTTGCGCATACTGGTAATCAGGATGTGGGAGACGATGCCGATGCCGGGCACGATCGCAATGTAGACCTCGGGATGTCCGAAGAACCAGAACAGGTGCTGCCACAGCAGAGTTGAGCCGCCCGAGTGCGGCTGCAGTTGGTCGTTGATCACCGAACCGGATGGAACAAAGAAACTTGTTCCCGCCACGTGATCCAGAATGACGAGGATGCATGCAGGCATGAGCACGGCAAATGCGGTCAGGCCCATACAAGAGGTGATGAACCATGCCCAGGCGCTGAGGGGCAGGCGCATCAGGCTCATCCCTTTGACGCGGAGATCGAGCGTGGTGGTGATGAAGTTCAACGCGCCCAGTAACTGGCCAACACAAAATAGCGCGATGGAAATCATCCAAAGGACCACACCCAGACCTTGGCCAGGACCCGCAACCGAACCCACCGAATTGAGCGGCGCGTATTGGGTCCAGCCGCCGAGGGTCGGTCCATCGCCAAGGATGAATGACGACATCAGGACCACGAAAGCCAGAAACGTGATCCAGAATGACATCATGTTGAAGCGGGGGAAGGGCATGTCTTCCGCGCCGACCTGGATGGGGAGGAAGAAATTGCCGAAGGCGGCGAAAGGCGCGGTAGTGAGCACAAAGAAGACCATGATGGTGCCGTGCATGGTCATCAACTGCAGATAGAACTCCGGCGTCATCACGCCGCCTGGAGCGCCATTCTTCGAAAGCAGCTGCAGGCCGGGGATCGCGGCGTTGGTCCAACCGAGGTGGATGCGCATCATCCAGGAGAGCGCCATTCCGCAAATAGCGGCGACCAGAGCCAGTGCGTAGTACTGCTTGCCGATTACTTTATGGTCGAGACTGAAGACGTGCTTCCGAATGAAACTGGTCGGAGGAGCGTGGTGTTGCACCGCGTGCGCTGACATGTCGTGCATATGCCTACCTCGAAAGAGATGTCGTCATCGACCCGCGCGAGCGCGGACGCGACGAGCTACTGCATTGCCGCTTGCTTCTTCAGCCAATCATTGAAGTCATCCTGCGACAGCACGTCGAGGTATGCCTTCATGTTGTAATGTCCGAGGCCACAAAGCTGGGTGCAGACAATTTCGTATTTGCCGACCTTGGTCGCGGTGAAATGGAGAGAAACATCCAGCCCGGGAACAAAATCCTGTTGCACCCGCAACTCCCGGACAAAAAAGGAATGTCCCACATCCTTGGAATGCATGAGGAGATGAACTTCCCTGTTGACGGGAATCGCCATCTCGGCGGTCACGATGTCGTCTCTGGATTCGGGATCATGCGCGGGGTCTAGACCAAAGAAATTCTGCGCGCCTTCATTGATGAGCTCGGGGTGATTGGGACCGAGCTTTCCATCAGGGCCGGGGTAGCGGAAATAGAAAGCGAACTGTCCGGCCTGGACCTGGATTGGCATGGCGTCAGCCGACGGCGCAGTGAGATATACGTTCGCCCACGCCTTCACCCCAAAGATTCCGAGTGCCAGGACTTCCGCGCCTACGAGCAGCAGGGCGCCGATCACCAAGGCCTTGGCGCCGCCGGGAAAACTCTTAATCTTTGCGTCCGGTGCACGGTTGGAAAACATCCAGATGAAGATCGCCAAAACGAACTGTGCGGCGAGAAAGGAGATTCCGGCCTCGGCCATGGTCTCTGACATCTGTTCATCGATCAGATGCCCATGGGTCGAGATGTCCTCGGGCGCCACCCATGTATGCCGGAGGATGGGAATCGCGGACACGATTGCGATTATGATGATCGTCACTGCAAAAAATTTTGCCATGATGTCTCCGCTCCCGCCAGATTCCGATCCGGCAGGCTCCGCTTATCTCAAGAACACCGAACAAGAATCCTGATGCGCTCGACAAAACTGAGTCGACTCATTACTCGCGCCGAGCCGCCGAAGTGTATTTGTGGCTATTTCGATATGTCAATGCAAAAAAATACTTGCGTTGAGTTATTTCCCAAGTTCCCACCTGAATAAGCATGCGGCGGAGAAATTCATCTCCGCCGCGGGTGTGTTAGTAGGCCTTGGCCTTGAAAGTGAAGTTGACGTCTTTGGACTCGTTGCCGGTGATGGTGACGTCGGCAGTCTGAGTGCCGTAGTCTTCGTGCCAGGCGGTGATGGTGTACTTGCCGGGTGGCAGGTTCGGGAGTTTGAAGTCGCCTCCGCCCTTGCTTACATCGTAGTGCGACGTTTTAAGCACCGCGAAGTAGCCGTGCATCCAGGGATGGATGTTGCACTTCACCGGGATGAACTCTTCTTTGTCGTATTTCTTGGAAATGGGCTGCGATCCGGGCGGCTGGGAAAGGTTCCACTCATTATTCACTTTGGCCAGCGGGTGGATGTTGTGCGAAGTCTGGTCGTCGTTGAGGATCTTGAATTCCTGGTTGACGTGCATGGCCAGAACATGGGGGATATACTGGCAGCCTTTCTGCTCATAGGTCACAGCCTGCGCCGGAACCTGGCCATCGTCGGGGGCGCCGGACGAAACGAACACCACCACGTTTTCCAATGCATTGGCAGGCCCAGTTACCACTGTTTCGGTAGTCACGGGCGTGGCATGCTGTTTGGCGCAGCTGGGTTCTTTCGACATGTCGATGGGTTTTTGGCGGGCGGGCGTGCCAGTGTAGGTCACCTTGCCGCTAACTGTTCCAGCGAACGCTAGAGACGAACACATCATTGACGAACAAACGAGCAACGTCAAAAAAGCTGGCATCATTTGCTTAGTGCGCATTCGAGTACTCCTTCTGGGATCTTAAAATCTCATTTTACTGGCCGCCACCGGGCGGCTTGCTATCGGCCGGAGCGGCCGGTGGCGGAGGGTTTTTATCCACGTACGGGGGAATAACTCCGTGCGCGGCCGATAGAACTTCGTTCTCCTTGCCGTGACGATTGACCTGCAGCGTACGGAGGAAATGGACGAGGTCCCAGGCGTCGTTCGGTTGAATCACGTCCGCGAAGGAGGGCATTGGCGTGCCGTCCACGCCGGTCATGAAGATTTTATAGATGTCCTGGTTGGTGCCGCCGCACTTGAATCGCGAATCGTCTTTGCCCAGGGCAAAGTTGTAGGGACGAATCGGCTGATCTTTGCTGTCGGTGAGGGTCGCGGCGGAAGGGCCGTCGCCCTCCCCGTGCGGACCGTGACACTTCCAGCATTCGAGCTTGGTGAAGAGCGCTTTGCCGTGGGCAATGCCATCGATGGTAACCGGGGGCTCGGCGGGAACCTTGATCGGTTCGCCGGCTTTTTCTTTTTCCCAACGGGGCGAGAAGATCTTGATGTACGCAACCAAGTCGGCGCGCTGGTGAGGACTAAGCGCATTCCAAATGGGCATGTTGGAATTGGTGACGCCGCGCCCGATGGTGTTGTACAGATCTTCGTCGGTGGGCAGAGTGCCGGTCGGAGTAGAACGGCACTTGAAGCTGGCGATGGTGAAGTCGCGTGGCTTAGGATCCAGCCATACGGCGTTCTCGCCGTTGGCATCGCCATAGTCGCCGTGACAGCCGGCGCAATAGCGGCGGTAGTTGGACTTCGCGTCTGCCGCATGCCCGGTGAGATTGCCGATGTGGCTCTCCATGGGCTTGACTGCGACGGGTGGCTTCGGGCCCACGTCGGGCGCATCCTGAGCCGAAGCCGCAACGCCGACCGCCAGAACGAGACCGAGAACTCCGGCGCAACCATAGACTGAATTGAAGACTCTCATTGGCTGATCTCCTCAAAAAATCGGCAAAGGCGAGCTGCGCTCGCCGCCGGATTCGGACTCCTCAGAACGCGAAATCAAATCCTGCCATCAAACTGTTGGTGGACAAATCAGATACTCCGTCTGGCGCTACGCCGCGTTGCCGGAACCATGAAAATTCGTTGTGGAAGGCGAAACCCGCCCGGCTCGTCATGAACGGGTTATAGCGGTATCCAATAAGGTAATTGTCAATGTTGCCAAGATTCGACGGAGTTCCCGGTGTGGACTGTTGGGACATGCGGATCCATTCGGAGCGCTGGAAAATGGTCAGCTGCGGATTCCACACGACGTGGGTCTCCACAAACGCGCCGTTCCAGGTAGGACGTCGGGAGCCCGGCGGGAGCTCGGTCCCCGAACCCGGTGGGTTGTTGTTAGCCCCGCCGAGGATGTCTCCGTAGCCTTGGCCGAACCACGCGCTATCCGAACCGTGCTGGGTGAAAACCTGGAAGTCCAGTTTGCTGCCGAGATAGAACAGGCCTTCGAAGCCCACGCGGTAAAAGTCTTTATTGCCAACTCCGGTACCCAGGATTGGAGCCTCGCCGCTGGTGTAATACATGGTTGGGGCTTGCCCAAGCATGGCGTAGCCTCCAATCCGCTGAACCCCCAGCTTGCCGGTGTTGAAGGCTTGACTGCCTGCCAGGAACCAACTGTACGAGTTCTGCCCGTAGGGACGATCTGGACTACCGTCCACGGAGTTGAATGCGGTTATGGAAAGACGGGTGCGATCGTTGTAGGAATGCCCCATCCACTCGACGCCTAACTGGTTGTCGCCGAGCTGGCCGAAGATGTTCCCATCACCGACGGGAATGAAGTGGAAGAGTTGGTACCCCGCGCCACTGGCTGAAAGCGTGAGCGACCGCTTTTCCGAAATAAAGCTGTCGAGTTCAAATTTCCCGACCTTTACGTTGAGCCATGGGCTGTTTAGAAGGTTGTCGAAGCGCACATTCGCGGACTCGAAGTGAAACGAACCGAGCTCGTCGGAGGAGGGAACGAACAGGAAGGAAATATTTTTCTCGAGGGTACCGCCGCTGAGGATGTCCAGTCCGCCGTGACTGAAACCGGTGTTGGTGATCTTCTGTTGCCCGGTTGGGCTCTGATCGGTTGCGACCCGGTTCACGCTCTCGCGGCTCCAGAAGGGCGTAAAGCGGAATGTGACGGGCCAGTACCCATTGTTTTGCCAGATGGGAGCGTCGCGATCGTTCATGAGCTGATAGCCGTTGTCTTTGAACTTTTGGCCGAAGTAATTCAGCATCGGCCAACTTTCATGACAGGCCGAACAGCGCAGGCCATACTTCCTGGCGAAAGCAGGCAACGCGCTCGCCGACTGGCTGGCGCCCAGGATCAGAAAGGCTAACGCGAAAGCAGCGGCGAGGACAGAGTTTAACCGCTGCGGCTTCTGACAGAGATGAGACTGCGCCCACATACGCATGCTGCACTCCTCAGACAACTTCATAGATTTTGCAAAAACGAAATGCTCACATAACGGGCAAAACGACAGCAGCCAAGCAACGGTCAAGCATAACCTCCGTTGCACAGCACCTGCGTTTCGGCAGAACTCAAAACTTTGTCCGGTGAAGTGGTCCAACCACTCACTAGCGGGTGGATACTACTACCCGATGGGATGAAGTGCAAGAGGGTTGCAAGATTTTTTTTACAAATTGTTTACATAGTGGCACGGGAGAGACCGGGACGATGGCGCTCGGGGTGCCTGAGCACAAGTTGACAGGGGCCAACCCAGCGTATGAGACTCTTTTTGGACAGGACACCGGAGCCGAACGTGATCTTGTACAAGAGTCGTCGAGGTACGGAGCTGAAGGGCCGTGCCGCGTTTCGTAGATTTGGTGTACTTTCCCCAAGTTGTTTCCGGGTGGGGGCTGCATTTCATCTGATTCTTCTGTTCATTGCCGTTGCGGCGGCGTTCCCAGCGCATGGTCGCGAAAAAGATGTTCTTCAGTACGGTGCCGGCCTGATCGTCAATCTTCCGGCGCCGGAGCCGGAAGTCGTCCAAGTTGTCGAAGATGTTGCGCAGAACACTTTCATCCGCGGAACCAAGGAGTACAACAAAGACGAGTACATTACCGGGGCGGTCGCGGCCAAGTCCACACCTGTGTTTCCGGCTTGGACAGAAGGCGGCAAGGTTTTCTACAAGGTGCGGGGGCAGGCGCTCGATCCGCGAAATTTCAAAAACAGCGGCGATGTTGGAACGCTGGCCGTGCGCTACGTCGTGCAACCGGAGGGCGACAAGAATACCGTGCTGCGAATTGACGCTGTGTTTGTGGACGATATTCGGCACAGCCTGCACCAATCGAACGGCTCAGTAGAAAGCAGCGAGTACAAGGACATCCAGGACCGCCTCGCAGCGGTCGAGTTGATGAAGAAGGAAACCGTCGAGGCCGAAGAAGCGAAACAGGAACGGTCGGCGAAGCAAAAATTCGGCATGGGCGATGACACAGTGCTGTTGAGCACGCCGCCGTCGACGGCGCCACCAATATCCCCTACGTCTCCGTCACCGATGCCGCAGCCGGCGGCGGCGTACGATCAATCTCCTGAATCGCTGGAACAGCACGTTGCGGAGTTGCGCCGGGAGGTGGAGCGACTGGTCAAGAAGCCCGGGGCGCCACTCAAGTCGGCTCCATTCCACACCGCGAGCACGCTGAAATCGCTGGAGCCAGGCGTCGAAGTGCTGATTCTGATTTCGACGCCTTACTGGTACGGGATCGAAACGCATGACGGACAGCATGGATGGATTCGACGCGACCAGCTGGACCAGATGCCATGACGCGGCGAAGTTTCCGAATCGCTAGCCGATGCGTTCGCGCTGCACTGGGGACTGCGCTTCCGCTGCTGATGCTTCTGGTGGCTGCGGCGCCGACCGGTAGCGCCCAAGCCGGCCCTTACGAGCGGACCTACCGTCAGTCGAAAAGCGCGGTGGAAAGAGCGCTGAAGGAGTTACAACCGTCCACTGGTGGACGACTGCCGGCGCTGGAGGGATTCGCCTTGCCTGGCGATCATCCCCTGAACCGCTACCAGCGAGCGTATTACCAATCTGCCGTGCAGGTGACTTCGACCGCGTCGGGCGGATCGGTGGTGCGGGTGACGACGAAAGTGACAGCATGGTATGGGGATTCAGTTCCATCCCGCTCGGGGTACCAACTCCTGACTTCGAATGGCCGGCTCGAAACCGATCTGCTAGACCAGTTAACCGATCTGCTGGCGACCAGCCCGAGTGGGACGAGTTCCAGTCAAAGTTTTCCGGCGGTTTCGGCTAGGCCTCCCTCAACTGCGGAAAAAGGAATTGAGAATAAGGGCACTGGGGAACCGACGATCTCGGCGCCAATGCCGAGGTCGCCGGAAACCGGGCGAAAGTTCCCGTCTTCGGCAGGCGCCGGTTTGTCTGCACAGCAACTGGCGGATTCCAAAAATTCGCTGAATCCCTCGGGTCGAACAGCAACAGATCAGGCAGCAACCGGCTTGCAGGCGGAGGCCGCGAGTCTGGAAGAGGTGCTTAAGAACCAGGCGCATCCGAAGAATCTGGTGGCGATAAAGAAATCAGGAACCCCGGTGGTTGCGACTCCCAGCTTGAATGGCAAGACATTGTTTCTGGCGAGCGCGCACGACGAGTTTGAGATGCTCGATTTCAATGCGGACTGGGTGCACGTGCGGATTTCCGGCCTGTCGCGGGGATGGATATGGCGCACGAGCCTGGAGATGCCGGAGGGCATTTCCGACATTCCGCAGGCAGGAGCGAGTGCCGTATTGGTTGCGGCAGATCTGTTCCAGGTGACGCGCGAAGAAACCGCTCCTTTCCCTGGAGATTGGGAGCCACTTCGGGGCAAGAGCGTGAAAATCATCTCGGTGCAGAAGATCCAGGAAAACGAGAAGGGCGGCGGCGCGCGGGCGAAACTGGAATTCGCGAAGTCTTTGCTCGACAAGAACTACGCGGAACTGGCGGCAAAAGCGTCGGAGCTAGCCGGAGTTGTGCTGATCTTCGATTCAGTCGATGGCGGCATGATTGCTGCAACGCTGCCGACGGTTCAGCAATGGAAGGCGGGCACGTTGTCCGACGCAGCGCTTTGGCATCAATGTTATTTTGATCCGCCCGAGACGTTCAACGTTACCGGCCCTGCAGGCGGTCAGTAGTTGTCGCTGCCAGTTGCCAATGACTGCGTTTGGTGCGAGCATTTGATTGCATACAGGATGTTGCTTTTCATTTTGTCTTGACATCAAACAGATGGCGCGGTACGAATGCTGTCTTTTGGAATTCTCTGCTCCGTGGGGATTTTTACGCCGGTTTGATTAAGCCGCCGAACGAGGGCGGAAGGAAACAAGCAGTGAGTGTGGGGTCAACGTTGCAAAAATTCGTCTCTCTGGTGCGCGATTACGCCGAACTGACTAAGGCGCGCATTACGACTCTGATCGTCCTGACGGCATGGTGCGGCTACTTCCTTGGCGCTCACAAACTGGGTGTGTCGTCCTGGTCGGTGGGTCTCGTCCATGCCCTGTTGGGCGTGGCGCTGGTTTCAAGCGGAACGGCGGCATTGAATGAAGTGCTCGAATCGAGCGTGGATGCGCGGATGCGGCGTACGGCGCTCCGCCCTTTGCCTTCGGGACGGATGAGCAGAGCACACGCTGCCATCGTTGGACTGGCGCTTACTCTCGGCGGCTCAGCTTATCTGGCGATCTACGCCAACTTACTTACCGGCCTGTTAGTGTTCTTGACTTCACTGGTGTATCTGGCGGCATACACTCCGCTGAAAAAAGTTTCTCCCGTCTGCACATTTGTGGGCGCGTTCCCGGGAGCGATGCCGGTGGTGTTGGGATGGACGGCTGCGCGCGGAAGATTGGAAGCCGAAGCTCTGATTCTTTTTGCCATCATGTTCGTATGGCAATTTCCGCATTTTCTCTCGATTGCATGGCTCTATCGCGAGGACTATGCGCAAGGCGAGATCCGCATGTTGCCGGTGGTTGATTCCGATGGGAAGTCCACGGTGTGGCGGATTCTGGCCTACTCCGCAGGATTGATTCCGGTGAGCGTTCTACCGGTCGCGATGGGAATGGCGGGACGCGTGTATCTGGTTGGCGCCATCCTGATGGGTGCGGCGCTGTTCCGGGTGTCGATGGGAATGGCGTATCCGCAACTGCCGGCAACGGCGGCGGCATCCAAACCGTCGGCTCGTCGATTACTGCGGGCGACGATCATCTACCTTCCCGCGTTGTTTGCACTTATGATGGCTAACTCGGGCGGTTAGTGGCTGGGGAACTCATTTTTAAAACTATTTCACAGGACTTGCATCTTGCTGCGAAATGCAGGTCCCTCGCTTCGCTCGAGATGAATGTATGAAGAGTATTTCCTCGGGCGCGTCCAGCGTTACTCCAACTCCAGCTCAATTTTCTTTGCCGCCGGATCGAGGGTCGCGATCCTAAACTTGCGGATCTGACCCGCACGCAGACCTTCCGGTTCCGCTTCGCTGGCGGCAGGGCCGCTCTTCCAGCGTGACTGGAGCATCGAACCGAGCGACGACAGATCGGGCTTTGCGGAGGAAGACGGCGAGGGCTCAAGTTCTGCCTGCTTGTTTTCTTTCCTGGCGCTTTCCGCCGGGATGCGACACTTCGCCACTACGCCCTCGCCAAGTTCGACGCGAGCGCTCCCGCCGGAAATCTCGACCATGCGGCCCGTAACGATATCGCCTTCCTGATGTTCGGCCAGATATTCATCAAGACCGGTTGGAACCAGTTGTTTCATGCTCAGGCGTATGAGCCGCTTCTCGGTGTCGAGTGCAATCACTTGCGCCTTGACCACCTGCCCGGACCTCAGCACTTCCTGCGGGTGGTTGATGCGTTTTTCCGCGCTGATTTCGCTTACGTGGATCATGCCTTCAACGCCTTCCGTGAGTTGGACGAAGGCCCCGAACTTCGTCAGGCTCGTCACTGGCCCTTCAATTACCGTGCCGGGCGCAAATTTGTCCGGCACCACGGTCCAGGGATCGCCGAGCGCCTGCTTCAATCCGAGCGAGATGCGCCGCTCGGGAGCATTAACACTCAATATCACCGCTTCCACCGTCTCACCCGGCTTCACCACATCGCCCGCGGTCGGCACGCGCTTGGCCCATGACATTTCAGAAATATGGATCAGCCCTTCAATGCCGGGCTCAATCTCGACGAATGCGCCGAAATCCATGAGCCGCGTGACAGTGCCGCGCACCCGTTCGCCAGCTTTGTATTTATCGGCGATCGCGTCCCACGGATGCGGTTGAAGCTGTTTTATGCTGATTGCAATTCGCCGCTTGTCGGAATCGATTTTGATGATCACGGCTTCGATCTGCTGGCCCGTGGAGAGGACGTCCGACGGCTTGTTGATGCGACGCCATGAAATTTCGCCGACATGAAGCAGGGCGTCCGCGCCGCCGATATCGACGAACGCGCCGTAGTCGGTCAGGCTGCGGACCTCGCCTTGCACGGTATCGCCTTCTTTGAGCTCCGAATAGCGGCGCTCCTTGCCGGCACGTTCTTCGTCTTCCGCTATGGCGCGGCGATCGACCACCACGTCCTCCTCGGCCACATCGAGTTTGATGACGCGGCAGCGAATTTCCTGCTCGACCAGCTTCTCCATTTCAGACGCGTCGCGGGTTCCGCTGCGCGAAGCGGGCATGAAAGCTCGCACTCCGACATCTACGCTCAACCCGCCCTTGACCACGCCCGTCACGGTGCCGATGATCGTCGACTTCTCTGCGAAGGCCTTCTCGAGCGAGGTCCAGTCGGTTGGACGCTCGACTTTTCCACGGGTCAGCTCGTAGTAGCCTTCCGGATCGCGCCCCTTGACCGTGACCTGCATCCTGTCGCCAGGCTTGGGCGGCTTGTCCGCCGGAAATGCCGTGAGCGGCAGAACGCCTTCCGTTTTGAATCCGATATCGAGAACGACGGAGTCGGCGGTCAGGATAATCACTGTTCCTTCACGTCTCTGATTGCCGCCTTCGCCCTTCCGGGAATGACTCTGTTCGTACTCGGAAAAAATGTCTTTGAACGACTCGACCGAGGATGATTCGGTCGGCTCTGGGACTGGCGTGGATTCCGGTGCGCTCGGATTGGACGGGTTTGGTTCGGAGGTGCCTGGATTGGACATGAGGAGTTTACAGCTCTGCGGTGTGATCCCGCTTAGGATAACACCGGCGAGGGTCGATCCGGGAGGTGTTAGGTAACGGGGAGGCGAGACCGCGCAGGAAAAGTGCCAGCACGCTCGTGACTTCCAGACCAAGAACAATTCCATGGATGTCCATGTCCTCAGTCAGCTCTTGATTGGAAGCGAGCGCGCCGCACATCTCCCGGAACATCTGCTCATCGAGGGCAATCACGGCGATCGAATGCCGCTCTGCTGGCGGGGTATGGCGATCGCGGTAGGGTTGGGGGCCATGGGCACTCGGGATCAGCGCCGGATTATTCCGCAATATTGAGGTTAAGTGTTGAGACGAATAGCTTTAGCCTAACTCCTCCCGTCCCCGCCTAAGTGGTGTTTTCTTTCTAAGTACCGTCTTTGCTGGATAGCAAACAACTTCGGAATCTTGTTGAATGCTGGTTAAGGCGTAGAGCAGAAACGCGTGCCGTCAGCCTTGCGGTGCATTTGAAAAAAGGGGTTAAGGAGGCGAAGACTTCTCACAGAGTTAGGCATTAATCGGAACTCAAACCGTCCATTGTGGCGAGAGTACTGTTGCAAGGAAGCGGTTTGCGTGACACGGCAGTTAAACATAAAACTACGGGAGATTTTCAAATGAAAGCAACGTTGCTTCTAATAGTGTTCGCACTCGCTTTACCCCTCACCGCTTTCGCCGACGGAATCACTCTTACCAATCGATTCGGCAGTATCGCGATTTCGAATGCGGGCATCACGTCTATGCACTCAGAACTGATGACCTTCAACGGAATTGCGGCCAGTCACGGACACTCTCTTGGCGCGGTGACCTTCTCGACGGGGGCGTTGATCAGCGGAAGCCTTGCAGCCGGCGGAACATTTTCCAGCGTAGGTTCGACATTTGTTGTGACTGGACGGGCAAACGGCGTTCCAAAGGGTACCATCTTTACCGGCGCGTTCACGGGTCCGATTATGTGGACGTTAGTGAGTAATCACGGCACTCTGACTTACACTCTCAGCGGCACCGTCTCCGGGATGCTCTACACCGGAAGAACGGTCAGCGCTACCGTCACGGAGACAATCTTCACCACCAGTCAACAGCTTAACAAGGGCGTTGGTCACATCGGTGGGGGAACTATAGGATTCGCTACTCCGGAGCCAGGTACTTTGGGTATGCTGGGCACGGGACTTGCTGCTATCGCGGGACTGTTTAAGTTTAAGTTTTTCCGGGCAGAGCAACACCCTCTCTAGGGTAGGGGGCTTGTGGCTTGGGAAGCGTCCGCTGATGCTCTCGCGATGGTCTGGGCCGGAGCCCGGACCTGTTGTCGCTAGAGCAGCGGCGGATGCTGATGACCGGTCGCGCGTTACTGACTTTCCAGAGCCACTCTCACTTTGGTGAGCAGAGAGTCCTTGGTGAAGGGTTTCTCCAGCAAGGTTGCGTCGTTTTCAAGCACCCCGTGTTCGGCGATCAGATCACTAGTGTAACCGGACATGAAGAGCAATTTTACGTGCGGCAGAAACGCCCGGATTGCCGTTGCTAATTCGCTACCACTCATGCCGGGCATGACCACGTCGGTCATCAACAAATCGATGGGTTGTCCATGCTCCTGCGCAAGATGAATTCCTTCCTTGCCCTCCGACGCCTGGAGGACCGTATAGCCGTTGCTTTCCAGGAACCCTGCAACGAGTGCGCGAAGAGGTTCCTCATCTTCCACAACCAGGATGGTCTCGAATCCTCTGGCTTGCTTTACAGGTTTTGAATGCTCGATGGTTGGGGCTTCGTCAACCCGCGGCAGGTAAATCTTGAA
>DATFVD010000546.1:0-3837 GCA_035260505.1 Terriglobales bacterium | reverse complement strand
CTCTAAAGCGGGCGATTCGATTCGGTCGAGTGAAGTCGGGCCGGACGGCCAGTTCGAAGTGCGCGGAGTCGCTCCGGGATCGTATGTGGTGCGGGCATCGACTCCCACCGAATCGCAGTCGTTTACGGCGCACCAGGATCTCAGCGTGGTCGCCGCGGATGTGGATGGTGTGAAGCTTACTCCCCTGCCTTCCTTCACTCTGTCCGGCCATCTGCATATCGAGGGAAGCGCGGCGGGGGATCTCACCCAGTACTCCGCAAACTTGCGCAAGTCCGAGTTGCCGGAAGATGCAGGCTTTTTCATGTCTCCGGAATTTTTTGGGACGAACGCCCCCGTGGACCGCCTCGGCCACTTTGAATGGAAAAACGTGAACCCAGGCAACTACATTGTGCAGGTATATGGAGGTGACGGGCGGGGGTTCTTCCTGAAATCGGCGACTCTCGGCGGAAGAAAAATCGAGACCGGATTCACGGCGAGTGGGCCAGCGACGCTTGATCTGCTGGTGAGTACCACTGGAGGCACGGTTGAGGGTGCAGTCGCTGATACGGTCGTCGAAAAAGGCGTCGAAAACGGCGGGGATAACTTTCACGCGGTCGGTAATGCCACGGTCGTAGCCGTGCCAGAAGAAAAGTATCGTAAGCTTCCGGATCGCTTCGTAACCGGATCGACCGACCAGCATGGCCGCTTTACGATTCACGGCCTGCCGCCCGGCAACTATACGCTATATGCCTGGCAGGATCTGGACGAGCCAGTCTGGGTCGACCCCGACTTTCTGAAATCTCAAGAAGCAAATGGCACGACGGTGAAGATAGAGGAAGGCTCTCATCAGACAGTCGACCTGAAGCTGAGTCCAGCGGGTGAGGAGTGGCGCTAAACGGTCGCTCGTCCTTGGTCGTTAGTCGTTCGTCATTCGCGGGTTTGCCAACGACTAAGGACGAACGACCAGCGACGAACGACCAGCGACTATCAGGTACAATGCTTGGACTGCTTTCTTCCTTTTCAGCCATGGTCCCGTCGAGTTCATGGATTTGACGCTCACTTCTTCCCGGCTGGCCCTAGCCTTGATCCTCGCCTCCAAGGGCTTGGTACCCTACCTTCGCCAGCACTTTCTGGATAAGACTTTCCAGGGGCTTTACCAGGTCAATGCGTTTGATCTGGCGCTGCTGATTCCCTATTTCATCGTCCTGACCGTCCTGGCAGCCTACGGCGCGCACCGCTACTGGATGGTCTATCTTTATTACAAGCACAAAAAGAACAAGACAAAGGAACCAACGGCTTGTTTCGACGAACTGCCGCGGGTCACCGTGCAGTTGCCGATCTTCAACGAGCAATATGTTGTGGACCGGCTGCTCGATGCCGTGTGCCGGCTCGATTATCCGAGAGAAAGGCTCGACATCCAGTTGCTGGACGACTCAACCGACGAGACGGTAGAGGTCGCCCGCATTTTGGTGGATCGCTACGCCGCCTTGGGACATCCGGTCACGTACCTGCACCGCGACAATCGTGCGGGTTACAAGGCCGGCGCTTTGGCGGAAGGTTTGAAATCAGCAAAGGGCGAATTCATCGCCATCTTTGACGCTGATTTCGTTCCGCCCTCCGACTTTCTGCTGAAATGCATCCATCATTTCACCAGTCCCAAGGTCGGCATGGTGCAGACGCGGTGGACCCACATCAACCGTAACTACTCGGTGCTGACCCAGGTCGAAGCCATTCTGCTCGACGGCCATTTCGTGCTGGAACACTCGGCACGGTCACGCAGCGGTGTGTTCTTTAACTTCAACGGCACGGCCGGAATGTGGCGGCGCAGCGCCATTGATGAAGCCGGCGGCTGGCAGCATGACACGCTCACCGAAGACACCGATCTTTCCTATCGCGCCCAGCTCAAAGGATGGAAATTTGTTTATCTGCAGGACGTCGAATGTCCAGCCGAGTTGCCGGTGGAGATGACCGCATTTAAGACCCAGCAGGCGCGCTGGGCCAAGGGTTTGATCCAGGTTTCCAAGAAAATACTCCCCAGGGTGCTGGCGAGCGACGCATCTCGAGCCGTGAAAATCGAGGCCTTCTATCACCTGACGGCAAACCTCAGCTATCCGCTGATGATCGTGCTTTCCGTTTTGCTGATGCCCGCCATGATTATTCGCTTCTACCAGGGATGGTTCCAGATGCTTTACATCGACCTGCCCCTGTTCATGGCTTCGACGTTCTCCATTTCCAGCTTCTATCTGGTTTCGCAGAAGGAACTGTTTCCGAAACGCTGGCTGCGATCGCTCCTTTACCTGCCATTATTGATGGCTCTGGGAATCGGGTTGACGGTCACCAATACGCGTGCCGTGCTCGAAGCCCTGGCCGGCAAGCAGACCGCCTTCGCCCGTACTCCGAAGTACCGCGTCGAATCGAAGAAGGACAGGGTCGGCGCGAAGAAATACCGCAAGCGGCTGGGATGGGTTCCGTGGATCGAACTTCTGATCGGAACTTATTTCGCACTGGCGGTCTTTTACGCCATCGACAACGAGAATTACTTCACGGTTCCATTCCTGCTTTTGTTCGTAATCGGGTATTGGTGCACCGGACTGATGTCGCTGCTGCAGGGGCGGTTCGCCGGACTCTCCGTGGGTTCGGAAACCCACACCAAGCCATTCCCCGTCGGAGTGTAGATATTGAGACATTGAGTCATTTTTTTTCGTGACTTCAATGATTCAATGTCCCAATGTTCAATGACTCAATAATTCGGGGAACTTGAAATCAATATTGATTTTGATCTCGTTCTTTACTGGTTTTCCGTCGACTTCATAAGGCTTGTATCGCCAGTGCTTCACCGCGTCCACGGCGGACTGGGCAAGTACGGACGAGCCTTCGACAACTTTGACATCGCGCACCGTTCCATCCTCCATGACCATTGCGGCCAGGGTGACAGTGCCCTCCAGGTGAAACTGGCGGGCCTCGGCGGGATAAACCGGCGCGACGCGATGGACCAACTGGCCTCCCGAAATCCCTTGCGACACCGGCGCGGAAGGCCCGGACAACGCAGTTTTCGCGGAGAGAACTCCATTGAGAGCGGACTGGTTCGTTGAGCCGGCCGAAATCGATGGCGGCTCGGCCGAGGCGGTCTCATCTGAGCGCGGGTCGCTGTTCGAACCGGCCTCCGGACCAATCTCCGAATCGGATTGCGAGTTGGCGACCACGTGCGGGACGGCAGCACTAGCAGCAGCGTCGGCGAGCAGGAGCGATCGATCCCCGTGAGATCGCTCCGCCTGACTCTTATTTCCCGATACCACCTCTACTTTACGGGCGAACCGCACGGGAGTTCCGGCTGAAGTTTTACCAGCGAATGGCACCATGGGTTCGCCGCCAGGATTCGCTTTCCAGATCGGGTCATTGTCGAGCGGGCGTTTGCCGGGACGACGTGCCGTCACGGCGTTGATGGTTTCGGCATTGATGGTGGTGGCTCCGAGAGGCGGCGTCTTTGCCTGCGCCTTGCCCTCCGCATCCTCCGGACCTCGCCACCCAAGCCAGATCACCAGGGCAAGCAGCGAGATCGCAACGATGCCGATGCCACCCAGAACGAGCGGTCGCGACCGAGCGCCCAGAAATGCGAGAACGACGTCCCCGACGCGATCCGACGCCGGCAGCAGGCCGGACGATCGCGGTTTCTCCATCACAGACGGAAGCTTCCGCGTGGCGGATGATGCGTTGTGTGGCTGCGATGCGCGTGCCCGCTCCGCGAGCGCTGCAAGTTGCTGAAGAAGAAGAATATCCTGTTCGGTAAACGCTGCCGGCCTGGTGGAAAAAACTTCGAGAACTCCGTTGATCCCGCGCCAGCCCTGAATCGGCAAAACG
>DATFVD010000545.1:0-7183 GCA_035260505.1 Terriglobales bacterium | reverse complement strand
GCCTTGGGGACGATCTGCCACGATACGCCAAATTTGTCTTGCAGCCATGCGCATCTATCTTCTCGCCCGCCAGTGGAGAGCTTTTCCCACAACTCATCCACTTCTGCCTGCGTCTCGCAGTTTACAAAGAACGATATGGCTGGAGAAAAAGTGTAGTGCGGGCCACCGTTCAACCCCATGAATTCTTGCCCTTCGAGTTGGAAAGCCACCGTCATCACGGTTCCCTTCGGGCCGGGACCCGCTTCTCCGTAACGTGTAATGGTCGTGATTTTTGAGTTCTTGAAAATGGAAGTATAAAAGTTTGCGGCCTCTTCCGCCTTGTCGTGGAACCACAAGAATGGAGTGATCTTTTGCATAATGGTTCTCCTCTTTAGCTAACTTCGCAGCGGAATGAGCGCGCGCAGCCGCTCGTCGCGCAGAAAAAGCCCTCCCCAGATCAGCACACCCATATAAACCGGGAACAAGACGTTGCTGAACAAAGGCAAGCCGACGCGTAGTTGGCTGGCGACTGCGCCGCCCAGATAGCCGGTCAGCAAGATCGCCCCAAGAATCGAAGTACGCGGAATCGCGAAGAGAACAACGCAGACCAGCAAGACGATCCCGATAACGGAGGTCAGGCTCAAGGGATATCCAAGCTTGATCATTCCCTCTACGACAGGAGCCGGATTGAACAATTTCATGACGCCGTCCATGAGCAGGAACAGCACAACCAAAGCGTTCATGATGCGTCCCGTCCAGAGCATCTTCTTCGAGACTGAAGCAGTTTGAGTATCCGATGGCATGAATTCTTCCTCCAGATGTCTTCAATTGAAACCCATAGTAGAGCTGGACTCTCCAGATCGTCTCGACCGGCTATCCCTGGGCTCTGCTTACACGACGAATGACCGGCAGCAAGATCGACACTCTCAGCAACTTTTATCCAATGCCATTGCCGTATCCGACCGGTATCCTTGGGATTAGGCTGCTTTCATGGCTGCCTTCTCGCAGTTAACCATCCACGGGATACCGAATCGATCAACGAGCATACCAAATCGTACAGCCCAGAATGTTTCCCCGAACGGCATCGTTACCGTACCGTTTTCCACCAGGGCGTGAAATATTCGCTCTGCCTCTGCCGCGTCTTCAATGCCAAGGTTGACATTGAAGCCGTGCGGTTTCTGGTAGTGATCTGGCGGGGCGTCCATCCCCATCAACACTTGGCCGCCGACTAGCAGACGGGCGTGAACGATCTTGCTTCGCCATTCCGCGGGCACCTGATCCGCGACTGGTGTGCCCTCGTGGGACACCATCGCTTCGATTGTGCCGCCGAGACATTGTTCGTAGAACTTGAACGCGGCCTCGCATTCGCCGTTGAAATGAAGGTAGGGATTCAATTGCATAGTGGTTCTCCTTGTTGCTCAATCCGTGATTGAGAAAATCCGTTGCTTGTGGCATTATGAACATAATCACTTGCTAATTGCAAGTTATCTTGCCAGGAAAATATGTCCGGTCAAAAACCGAAGCGCCGCTCGGAGTGCCCACTGAACGCCTCCGTGGAGATGCTCGGCGACCGCTGGTCACTGTTGATCATTCGCGACATGATGCTGCGCGGGTTCCGGAGCTACAAGGAATTCATGGAATGCTACGAAGGCATCGCGACAAACATCCTGGCAGATCGTCTGCGGAAACTGGTCGCCTATGGCATCATCACCGCCGAACCAGATCAATCGGACGGCCGGAAACTGATCTACTCGCTGACGGCGAAGGGCATCGATCTGGCGCCGGTGCTCACGGAAATGGTGCTCTGGGCAGCCGCGCACGAAGATACGGGCAATCAAGCGCTGGTCCGGTTGATGCGGGAGGACAAGGAGAAGGTAATCGCTGGGGTGCGGGAGCGTTGGGCTAACCGCCACGCATCCCCGGGCTAGACTCCCCTCGCTCGCCAGAAATCCGAGCTCTCGTTGTCGGAGCGCAACCTCGGAGCGCACCTTCGACATTAAGGCGCTGCCAACTCACCTTCGCCGATCCTCTTGATCAAAATCTACGCGACCTTTTGTGCTTGCTGTTGTGGAAGTTTAGCCGCCAGCACGTCGATCTTCTCGATGGCGGGTGGCTGCGCGAAAAGCTCCGAAGCTTTCTCCTTCAAGGCAGAGGCTACGCGGCCTGACAGATGAGCTTGCCGCCCAGTCTCGTCGGGGAAAGCGTCGAAGATGCCGAAAGTGGATTTTCCGAGGCGGATCGCGAACCACGCGACCGTTGCCGGTTCCTGTTGGACTAGCGAAAGACCACCGCGAAGAAAGTCTTCTACGTCTGTCTCTTTCCCTGGCTTTGCTTCCAGTCGCACCCATAATCCGAGTTTTACGGTGTCAGCCATGGTTTCCTCCTTGAAGTTGCGTTTAGGGATGTTCCTTACATTCGATGTCTTGGCCATCGCGAACGTTCCCTTTCTAATCGATTCGGAATGCCTTTCATGCCGTGTGAGGCCGGCGTCCGGGCGCCGTCTTTGCTCCCATTCTGGAAGCAGGCAGCGGATTTTTCCGAAAACCGGACGTACACTCCCTTTCGGTAACCCCTGGTAATCGTCGGTAACCATTGGACTGACCCGACCCGGCCTTACAATTACCTTACTCCGCCATCCCGGTTGCGCGGTTTGCGGAGTTTCGTCTGGGAATCTCCCGGCGAGGTTCGGACCTGTTCGGCGCTGGCGTATACCGCGGGCGCTCGGCGGGGAAAAGGCTGGAGTCCGCACACCTTATGGCGTTTGGTTTTGGCTTTAACAAACAGAAGGTTCTCAGCGCCGCGGAAAAGTTTGTCCAGCAGGGCAAGCTGCAAAACGCCATTGCTGAGTACGAGAAGGTCCTGAAGCACGATACCAAGGACCTTACCGTCAACAATACCATCGGCGATCTCTATGCGCGGATGGGCGACATCCCGAAGGCGATTGAGTTCTTCAAGACAGTGGGCGATGCCTATGCCGCGCAGGGCTTCACGGTCAAGGGCATCGCCATGTACAAGAAGATCACCAAGCTCCAGCCGAGCGTGGATTCAACTCTGAAACTGGCGGAACTCTACACCCAGCAAGGCCTGTTCAATGACGCCCGCGCCCAGTATCTCCAGGTCGCAGAAGACTTCATGAAGAATGGCGACCTCGAACAAGCGGTGCGCCTTTTCCAGAAAGTCCTCGAAATGGACCCGGAAAATGTGCCCATGCGGGTCAAACTCGCCGAGGTTTATGTCCGCCTGGGAAAAAAGAAAGAGGCGTGGGAGATTTTCAGCGCTGCCGCGGAATCCTTGCGTGCCCGCGGATCCCTCGCCGCCGCCGAAGATATTCTGAAACGGATGCTGGTGCTCGATCCCGGCAACGGCCACGTTCTGCTGCTGCGCGGGAAGGCCGCCCTCGAGAGCGACGATCCGAAGAGCGCCATCGCCTACCTGGAAAAGGCTCCCGAACTCGACAGTCATCCCGAGGGTTTGCGCGATCTGTTGAAGGCATATCTGCAGACTGGAAACTCGACCAAGGCCACCCCCATCGCGGAAAAGCTGCTCACCGTGCACAATGATCCCGAGGGGCTGTTTCTCCTGGCGGAGGGTTGCAACCGGCTCGGTCAGAATCACGAGGCGCTGGACGTTTACACCCGTCATGCCGATCGCCTGCTGGCAACGGACTCAACCAAACTGTTGGCCAGCCTGCATTCCATGATCTCCCATGTGCGCGACGATTCAGGCGCGCTGGACGCGCTGTTGCTGCTGCTGAACAAAGCCGGCGAGAGCACTCACATCAACGAAGTCAGCGAGCTTCTGGCTCACTCCTCCGTCAAAGATGGCAACCTGAGTCGCGCCCGCGAGCTCTACCAGATGCTGGCCACCACCGAGCCCCAGAACCTGCTGCACATGCAGAACTATCAGCAGGTTACGGGACGCATGGAAGGTGCAGCGCCGGCTACCGGAATCACCGCCGAAGAAGGAACAGTGATAGTCGAAGAGCTGGAAGCGACTGCGCCGGTCATTGATCAGTCTTATCCCGACCACATCGCAATTGCAGTGCGCTCCGCGGTCACCGATGCCGATCTATTTCTTTCTTACAATCTCCCGGACAAGGCGGTCGTGCCCCTGTTGGGCGCTCTGCCGCAGGCGCCGCGCGACGCGCGCCTGAATCAGCGCTTGGCGGCGTTGCATACGCGCTTCCTGCGTTTTACGGAAGCAGCCGTCTGCTGCCGCACCCTTGAAAGTGTCTACCACGATGCGGGCTTCCCTGATGAAGCCGTCCGCTACGGAGAATTAGCCGAGCGCTATGAGCAGAACTCAGAATCTGCTTTGCCGACTGCTGGTTCGGCCGCCGCGGTCGCCGCTTCATCCATCGCCGCTTCCCCTGCGCCCTGGCCCAGGGCCACGTCCGCGGCTTCTGATCACGAAATTGCCGCGCACCCGGAATTCGCTATCGAAGAACTGGCCGTGCACGCGCCTTCTGACCCGCACGATCTTCCCTCCGTCCCAGCTCCCGACTTGACCTCCGACCTGGCCTCCGAATGGGAGCATTCCCTTTCCGTCGACGAGCACGCTCCAGCCGCGGGACTGCCGGCTCCCCTCGAAGCCGATGCCGACGCTTCGAGCAATCCGGAAATCGCCGAGGCGGTCGAAGAAATCCGTTTCTACCTTGAGCATTTCATGACGGACCAGGCCCGCGCCGGTATCGAGAAGCTCGAATCCCTGACCCGGGATGCCCGCATTCTTGATCCGTTGCGCGCCGCCGTCGAATCTGGCAGCCAGCCATCCGCCGAGCCGGAGCCAAAAGTCACCGAGATCGGCGTCGACGAGCCCGCGGATTTCGCCGTTGAGATCGAGACACAGCACGGGTCCGAGATCGCCACCTCGCCCGATCTCATGGACGGCTACGACCACGCGACCCACAGCGAAATCCACGCCGAAGTTCCGGTGGAACCCGCCTCTGAACCGGCGTACGCCGAACCGGCTCACGCGGAAGCCACGCATGCGGACGTAAGCGAACTGACTTCGTTTGTCGCGGATCTCGAAGCTTCGCTCGGCGATTCTTTCCCGCAGGCGGCGCCGCCTGCTGCCCAGCCGCCCGACACCCATTCACCCGTAACTCCGCCCTTGCCGGAGTGGCCAGTGCGGAAGCGCGCCGCAGCGCCAGCGCCGGCCGCGGCCAGAACGCCCGTTCCGGAACCCCAGCCCGTGGCCAGCATCGAAATTCCTGCTGCTCCGGCGGCTATGCCCGCGATTGCGGCATCGGCCGGAGGCGCCGCAACCGCCGCCGCTCCTGCCATCAGCTACAGCCCTGCTCCCGTGCGCCCCTTGGGCGCCGGCGCTCAGGCCATGCATCCTTCCGACAGCGTCGATCTTTCGGAAATGTTCGGCGAGTTGAAACATTCCCTCGAAGAAGAGGTCGCTGCCGGCGATGACGACCCGGACACGCATTACAGCCTGGGCGTTGCTTTCCGCGAAATGGGCCTGCTCGATGAAGCCATCGCCGAATTGCAGAAAGTCTGTACCTCAATCGAGCGCGGCAAGCCATTTTCCCAGCCCATTCAGACCTACACCTGGCTGGCTCAGTGCTTCCTCGATAAGGGAGTTCCTGAAGCCGCCATCCGCTGGTATGAAAAAGCCCTTAACATCCCCGGACTCGATGACGAAGCCCGCCTGGCCATCAACTATGAGCTCGGTTCTGCGTGCGAAACTGCCTTGGACAAGCCTGCGGCGCTGCGTCATTTCACCGACGTATACGGCGCGAATATCGATTATCGCGACGTGGCCGAGCGCATTCAGGCTCTGAAGTCGTAGAATGCACGGAGTGGGTTCGAAATTTGCGCTCGGGATGCGACCCGATCCCGCGCGACCCCACGGCCTTACTTACGGCCTTACTTACAACGACGCGTGCAATGATTTCCGACCCCAAGCTCCCCTTTACCAGCGATTCCACCAGTGTCGGAGAACTCAAATCTCCGGCCAAAGCATCCATCCCAGTCGTTCCTGTCCAAGCGCCTGTGCAAGCGGCCGTGCCAGTTTCCGTTTCCAGGCGCTCGGCCTCGGTCGCGCGTCTGTGGCTCCGCCGCATCGGAGTGCTTCTGTTCGTGTTCTTGTGCGCAACCCTGGGGGTGATGCTCATGATCTTGCCCTGGCGGCCCGAGTGGTCCGACAACCCTCTGCTCCTTCCGTATCCCACCCTTCGCGCCGTGGTAGCCAGCGGCTTTGCACGCGGCCTCTCGACCGGCTTGGGCGTGATTAATGTTTGGATCGGATTTTGGGAGGCAATTCAATATCGAGAAGAGGAATGAAAACAGTCGTTGGTCGTTAGTCGTTAGTCGTTGGCGAGCAAAAACGACGACCAACGGCATTTGGCTGCAGCACCATCGGCAACGAAGATGCTTCACAAGAAGCCTAACGACCAACGACTGGCGACCAACGACTCACTTATGACTGATCAAGAATCCAAGCGCGCTCCACTTGCCTATCAGAACAAACCGTTTCTCAACAGTCCTGACGGCAGGATTCTGCGCCTGCTGTCCGAATACAGCGAGCCGCTCTCGCGCTTCCGCCGCGAACAGATCCAGGATACGGTCGTTTTCTTCGGCTCCGCCCGCATCCACAGCCGCGACAATGCCAGCAGCCGTCTGACCGAAGTCCGCGGCAACGGCGCACAAGCATCCGCCGCGCTGCAAGCCCAGAATATGAAGCGCGCTTTGGCTGCCGTTGATATGGCTCGCTACTACGAGGACGCGCGCCGGTTGGCCTTCCTCCTGACCAAATGGTCCACCCAGGTCCCCGCCAAGCGCCACCGCTTCGTCGTCACCACCGGCGGCGGCCCGGGAATCATGGAAGCGGCCAATCTCGGCGCCCATGAAGCTGGAGGCAAAACCATCGGCCTCAACATCCATCTGCCTTTTGAGCAGAACCCGAATCCCTACATCACGCCTTCGCTCAACTTCGAGTTCCATTATTTCTTCATGCGGAAGTTCTGGTTCGCGTATCTGGCCAAAGCGCTCGTGATCTTTCCCGGAGGCTTCGGCACTCTCGACGAGCTTTTTGAAATCCTCACCCTTGCCCAGACTGAGAAGCTGGCCAAGAAAATTGTCGTCGTCATCTATGGCAGCGACTACTGGAAGAAAATCATCAATTTCGACGCCATGGTCGATGCCGGCGTGATCTCACCACCAGACCTCGATCTGTTCAAGATGTCCGATTCTCC
>DATFVD010000544.1:0-8877 GCA_035260505.1 Terriglobales bacterium | reverse complement strand
GTCGGAGAAATCGCTCAGCCGATCGTTGTAGCGATTGTCTCCAACCTGGGTGGCAAGTTCCGGCTGGGTGCGCAGCGTGTACTCCCACTCATCGGCGAGCAGGCGATGGAGTTCGGATCTTCGCGCTTCGAGCGTCTGCTCGGCGGTCTGGGCGCACAGAGGGACGACGAGGGCTACGACAACAGAAATAATCACGAGCGATGTTTGCAAGAGGCAGACCTCCACAACGTTTGTGTTTACGAGGATACGTTGTCAGAAAATATCAGAAAACGCGCACCGAGGGATTTCGCTCGCCCCTCCGCTTCGTACTTCGGCGCGGGCTTCGGCCTCGCGGTGCCAGTGTGTCAGAAGGGCGGATGGGAATCTGCTAACGCCGGGCACGGAAGTGCAAAATGCTGCAGAATCTGAGGAGGCTCAAGGTAACGGCCTGTTTAGGTTACCAAGGTGTATGCCCCTCTACGGAAAAAACATTAAATACAATTTATTCATGTAGTTACCGGGAAGATTCCGCTCTGAGAACTTAATACTTTGGCATTGCACCGAACCGTGTAAATCGCCTACTATCGGATAGTTGCAGGAGATGTGGCCATTTGGAGTGGCGATTGGCGAGATTCTTGCATCTATTGATTAGGCCGATAGATGGCTTAGGTAAGTTCTGGACTGGCTGAGCATTAAATTGGCCGAGTACCACCGGGGATGGGTGACGTGAAGTTTAGGGCCTGGTTTGTGCGCCTCGCATTTTTCTTAGGAATGGCAATATTGCTGGAAGCGAGCGGCATCGCAGCCAGCGTCAACCCGCGCTCTCTTACGCCGCGTCCGAAAGCTCGTGGGGTTACTGAGAGTCAGCATGCGAAGAGACGCATGCGAACGCTCGCGCGCAGCCGGGTTCCCCGATCGCGTTATTCCGCTACCCGTTATTCCGGCGCCCATCGCCGTCATCGTTACTACGAGCGTTTCCAGACCAGTTCGTTCGCTTCCGATATCACCGAAGGCGACGTGACCGCCGGCGAAGACCCGGTAGTCCGTCAGGCGGCAATCGATGCCCTGGGCAACATGAACGGAACCGTGGTCGCGATCGAGCCGACCAGCGGACGCGTCCTGGCTCTGGTCAACCAGAAGCTGGCGCTGTCGAGCGGTGCGCAGCCCTGCTCGACCATTAAACTTTCGGTGGCTCTCGCGGCTTTGAGCGAAGGCGTGATCGACAAGGAAACTGAAGTTTCGCTCGGGCGCCGCAGCCGTATGAATCTTACGGAGGCTCTGGCGCACTCGAACAATGCCTACTTCGAAGCGGTTGGGCGCAAGCTGGGCTTCGAGAAGGTTCAGTACTACGCGCACCAGTTCGGGCTGGGCGAACTCGCCGGTTACCATATTCCGGGGGAGCAGCTAGGGACGTATCCGGAAGTGGAAATCTCTTCCAAACTCGGCGGCGTCGGCAAGATGTGCTCTTTTGGCGAGGGCATCTCGATGACTCCGCTGCAGTTGGGCGCTCTGGTGACGGCGATCTCAAACGGCGGGACGCTCTACTACCTGCAACATCCGAACAGTGCCGATGAAGTTGCGAGTTTCCAGCCTCGGGTCAAGCGTCATCTCGACATCGAGCCGGTGATTCCCGAACTTTCCGACGGGATGGCCGGAGCGGTCGCGTATGGCACGGCGCGAAGCGTGCGTTTGAACTTTAGCGAAGAATCGATCTTAGGGAAGACCGGGACATGTTCGCGCGCCGGCACGCGCTTCGGCTGGTTTGCTTCTTATGCCAACACCGACGTCGGACGCATTGTGACGGTCGTCTTCCTGCAAGGCGGACATCCGACTTTCGGGCCCAAGGCCGCAGAGATCGCGGGACGCATGTACCGCAATCTTTACGATCATAACTTCTTCATGGCGGGCGCCACCGGCACACCATCCGCTCCGGATCTGGAGAAAGTCAGCACCCAGGCCGCGCCGCAGGAATAATCGCAGCTTCCCACGCCCCTTAATACCTAAAGAAAAATGAAAGCCCGGCGAGCTCGGCTGCCGGGACAGCCGAACTCGGCTGTTCCTACGTTAGGCACCTTAGCGCTTTACCTCGTCCTTGGCGACCACGCCGTCCTTGATGTAGATAATGCGGTGGGCGTACTCGGCGATGTCGTGTTCGTGCGTGACCAGCACAATTGTGTTGCCTTCCGAGTGCAGGCGGTCGAACAGCGCCATGATCTCGTTTCCGGTTTGTGAGTCGAGATTGCCGGTTGGCTCGTCGGCGAGGATAATGGCCGGCTTATTGACCAGAGCGCGGGCGATGGCCACGCGCTGGCGCTGTCCGCCGGAGAGTTCGTTGGGCTTGTGGGCCATGCGGGATTCCATGCCGACCGATGTCAGGGCACCCTTGGCGCGCTCGGCTCGCTCTTCGGTTGGAATTCCGGCATAGATCAGCGGCAGCTCGACGTTATGCAGCGAAGTGGCGCGGGCGAGCAGATTGAACGTCTGGAAGACGAAGCCGATTTCCTTATTGCGGATTCGTGCCAGTTCGTCATCGTCGAGTTCGCTAACCAGCTGTCCGTTGAGCCAGTATTGGCCTTTGGAAGGCGAGTCGAGACAGCCGATCAGGTTCATCAGCGTGGACTTCCCGGAGCCGGACGGACCCATGATGGCAACGTATTCGTTGCGGTGGATGCGCAAGTTGATGCCGCGAAGCGCATGCACTTGTTCTGAGCCCATATCGTAGGTCTTCCACAGATCCTCGGTTGAGATCATGTAGGAGTTGGGCGCAGCCCAATTTGCGGGCTTATCGATTGGCAGTACCTCGGCAGTCGCCATCTTGCTCTCCTTATCCGGATCGGGCTCGGGCACGCACGCTCCTATAGCCGTTCTATCTTGGACGTTCTAACCCAATAGAGGTTAGTGGAGAGCCGGGCGTCCCCGCCCGGCTGGGCGGGCGAGACGCCCGTCCCTCCATTAACTAACTTTTTAACTAACTTTCGTCTTCTTTTTTCGGGGCCGAGTTATCTATTTTGACACTCGTTCCCGGCTTCAGGGTACGTAAAACCTTGTAGCTTCCGGTAATCACTTCGTCACCCTCTTGCACACCTTTGATGACCTCGATATCGGTGGTGCCACTGATCCCGGTATCCACCGGAACGAATTCGGCTTTCTTGTTGCGGATCACGAACACGCCCTGGATTTCTTCCTTCTGCTTCGAGGCTTCAACGGGAGCGCTGGTGGCGGCCTGCACATTATTGTTGCCTTTCCCCTCGCCCTTCGGCACGAGATCTGCCTGAGTGCGGACGGTGAGCGCCTGAATGGGGATGCTGAGCACACTGCTACGGGTCGCGGTCGTGATCTTGGCGGTCGAGGAGAGGCCTGGGCGCAGGTCCGACGGCGGATCCGCGAGCGTCACGACGACTTTGAAGTCCTTCGCTTCCTGGCTGGTCGAGGCGGCCTGGGAGGTAGCGACGCCGGTCGAGCGAACGATGGCGTTGTCCCCGATTTCGCTGACAATGCCGTGGAAGACTTTGTGAGGGATCGCGTCAATAGTGACGTCCGCCGGCTGGCCGAGATGCACGTTGACGATGTCGGTTTCGTCTACTTTGACCTCGGACGTGATCACGGACATGTCGGCAATCGTCATCAGCGTGCTGCCGGGTGAATTCTGGATTCCGATGACCACGGTCTCGCCTTCGCGCACGGGAAGATTGGTAATTACACCGTCAAAGGGCGCTTCGTATGTGGTTTTTTGCAGCACGTCGGAAACGCGAGTCAGGTTCGCCTGATTCTGCGTGATGTGCTTATCCATCGAATCTTTTTGCGCCTTGGCCTGGGCTACGCGAGCTTCGGCTTGCGCTAGTCCAGCATCGGTGGATTCCCAGGCAGCTTTCTTGACGTCGTAATCCTGTTTGGCGATGAGCGCAGCGCCGTACAGACCCTGGGCGCGATCCCAGTCGAGCTTGGCGTGGGCGGCGTCGGACTTGGCGCGGTTCAAGTCCGCCAGCGAAGTTTTGAACGCGGCATCGCCGGCGACGGCATCGGTTTCAGCCGCCTGCACGGAAGCACGAGTGGCATTGACGTCGGCCGAGGACTGCACGTTCTCAAGCTGTGCCAGCAACTGTCCCTTCTTCACGCGATCGCCTTCCTTGACGTGCAGCTTGATGATCTTGCCGAAGGCGTTGGCTCCGATGTTTACGTAGGTCTTGGGCTTGATTTCGCCCGAAGCACTGACCACTGAGGCGAGGTTCTGCTTTTGCACTTTCCCGGTCTGCACCGTTACCAGGTTTTTCCGGCTCTGGTAAACCGTGACAGCGACGATGACGCCGAGCACCAGGGCGGCCCCAACTCCGATCAATACTTTCTTCCAGGTCTTCATAGCGAAGGTTTCATGACTAAGTGCTTACGACCCATCCTGCCGCGTTCTGGTTATAGAACGTCGAAAACGCACCTTGGTTGCGCATGAACAGTTACGTTCAGACGAGCGGGAAAGTTCCCTGGTCCGAGCGAAACAAGTCTCCCCTTGTGTCGCTCCGGTCGGCTTACGGACGGAGACCCGCGGCGCAAATGATTATATCGCGGAGACCGTTCGGCTGGCTGGCATAGCGATCAGTGATCGACGTTACTGACCGACGTTATCCTCGACTGGCCCCTCGACTGGCCCCTCAATCGCAAATCGCCGATTCTTAAGGCATTTAGAACGAAGGCTCGCTGCAGGATATCTTTTTCTGACAGGCCACTTCCTCTTGCCTTGTTGTATCCAATAAACATAGAATTAAAGATCTGACGTCTCTCGTGAGGTAAGCCCTTCTATGTTCTCCGCAGGTTTTCGAAATCGTTGCTCGATTAGTGTGCTGGCTGGAGTGATGGCACTAGGCATTACCGCCGTCGCGCTGGCACAGGACAAGGAGACGAAGGGCTCCGAGGGGAGCCAGGTAGACCCGCTAAAGCGTCCGGTCCCGGAAAAACAGAGGAAGGCCAATGCCAAGGCGCTCAAGATTGAGTTGAGCAAGACTTATCGGAAGTGGCTGGACGAGGACGTGCGCTGGATTATCACCGATGAAGAGAAATCCGCCTTCATGCAGCTCTCGAACGACGAAGAGCGCGACCAGTTCATTGAAGCCTTCTGGCAACGCCGCGATCCCACGCCGGACACCGAGGAGAACGAGTTTAAAGAAGAGCACTACCGGCGTATCGCGTATGCTAACGAGCACTACGCGGCAGGCATCCCCGGCTGGAAGACCGACCGCGGCCGGACGTACATCGTGTTTGGACCGGCGGATGAAATTGATTCCCATCCTTCCGGTGGCAGCTACGAGCGTCCGATGGAAGAGGGCGGTGGCCAGACCTCGACCTTCCCGTTTGAAACATGGCGCTATCGCTATCTGGAAGGGATTGGGCAGGAAGTGATGATCGAGTTCGTCGACAACTGTATGTGCGGCGACTATCACATGACCATGGACCGGTCGGAGAAAGATGCATTGAAGTACACCCCGAATGCCGGCCTGACGTTGTATGAGCAAATGGGCATGTCGAGCAAGGCGAGCCGTTTCACAAACGGCGGACTCGAGCAACTTGGCAGCTCGCCGTTCAATAAGGATTTGCAGACCAAACAATTCGACCGTCTGGAACAGTTTGCCAAACTGCAAGCGGCGCCGGCGGTGAAGTTCAAGGACCTGGAGGAAGTGGTTAGACACAAGATCACCGTCAACCTGATGCCCTTTGATGTGCGAGCGGACTTCGTGAAGGTCACCAGCGATACGGTCCTGGTTCCGGTCACAATTCAGATCAAGAACCGCGACGTCACGTTCCAGAACAAGGACGGCGTGGAGCGCGGCACCGTCAATATCTTCGGTCGCGTGACGACGCTCACGGGCAAGATCGTACAGACCTTTGAAGACACCGTGCAGGTCGATGTGCCGGTAGAACTGCTGCCCAAGACCGCCGAGAATGCTTCGGTGTACTGGAAAGCGTTGCCTCTGCGCATCAGCTTTAATCGCTACCGTCTGGACATTGTCGTTAAGGATGTGAACGGAGATCGCACTGGGACCTGGAGCCATGCGATTGAGATCCCGGACTTCAGCGAGGACAAGTTGAGCAGCTCAACTCTCATCATCGCCGACCAGATGGAACCGGTGGCGACCAAGAACGTGGGCACGGGCAATTTCGTGATCGGGACCACAAAGGTGCGGCCGCGCGTGGCGCCTTCCGATGGCAAGCCCATATTATTCAAGCGCAATCAGAAACTGAATTTCTGGATGCAGGTTTACAATCTCAGCGTAGACGAGAAGACGCATAAACCTTCGGCCACGATCGAGTACAATGTGACCGACGCCAATCACAAGGCCGTCATCCATACCGTCGAGTCGACGGAGACCATGGGCAATCTGGGCGATCAGGTCACGCTGCAGAAGACGCTTTCCGCCGCGAACCTGCCGCCGGGCCTGTACAAGATCGAGATCAAAGTGAACGACAACCTTTCCAAGCAGTCGGTGGATCCGACGGCGACCTTTGCCGTGGAATAAAACAAGCTGCTGCCTGGTATCCAAGAGGTGGAGGGCGAGATGTTCCGAAAGCTCGGTTTCCTCATAGTCGTCGTCATGGCAACGAGCGCCGCTGTTCCGGCGTGGTCCGGAACTACCTCGGGCGCGATCTCCGGCGTGATAGCAGGATATGTTCGTGATGGGAGCGGTACGCCGCAAATGGGCGCGGTGGTGGAAATACTCGATTCGGCCGCCCAGGCGTTGAAGGTCTTCACCGACGACCGCGGCTTTTACTCGGCCGCGAGTCTGCTGCCCGGAACGTACAGCATCAAGGTGAGCGCACCTTCGTTCCTCCCGACACTGCGCGAGAAAATCGGCGTGCGCGCAGGCGCGAAGCTGATGGTGAATGTCACATTGACCACACTGTTTGAAGCCATCCAGTTGGTTCCGCTGCGAAGCCCCGTGGATGACGACGATTGGAAATGGACGCTGCGCTCGGTCGCCAACCGGCCCATCCTGCGCGTGCTTGAAGATGGCACCACGGTGGTTGCGCAGAGCGGAGAGTCGGCCGCTGACCGCGACTTGAAAGGTAGCCTGACCTTCATGGCCGGATCGCCCGGGCAGGGTTTTGGCAGTCCGGACATGAGTGCCGGCTTTGCCGTGGAACGTTCTCTGTTATCCAGCGGCACCCTGCGACTGAATGGCAATCTCGGTTATGGGGCCGACGGCCACCGCCTTCCGGCAGCAGTTCTCCGAACGACCTACACGAACCGTTTCAATGGCGTGTTCGAACCTTCGGTGGCGATTACAGCCCTCAGGCTGAATTCTCCAGACCTGAACACCATGCCGAGCGCCACCCTGCAGGCATTGTCGGTGAGCAGTTCCGATCGGATCGTCCTGGGCAACAAGTTGGAGATGAAGCTCGGCAGCGAATTGCAAACCATCCAGTTTATGGGGCGGGTTCATGCCTTCAAGCCCTTTGGATCGGCTGATCTGCACATCACTCCAAACACGGTTCTGGAATATCAATATGCGAGTTCAATTCCGAATACGCGGTTGGAGAATCGTTTGGGCGAGGATGGATCAGGCGACGATCGTTTCGAGCCGGCTGCGGCGGACCTGAGCGAAATCGCGCCTCGCATGAGCATTGCGAAGTTTTCTCCGGCCGTGGAGCGGGCCTATCACCAGGAAGTATCGATTTCCCAGCGCGTCGGAAAGAACAGCCTGCAGGTCGCATTCTACTCGGACCGCATCCTCGATCCGGCACTTAGTGGCATCGGTGAAATGTCGAGTGAATCGGGTGACGTGCTGCCCGACGTCTATTCCGGTACGTTCAGCTATCAGGGGAATGATTACGCGACACGCGGGATGCGGGTGGTGCTGCAGCGGAAGCTGTTGTCCGATCTGACCGCAACCCTCGATTACGCCTACGGAGGCGTGCTCGATCTGTCGCGTCCGGACGTTCAATTGCAGGACGCACGGGAGTGGATTCGCACGGAGAAGCGTCAGGCGGTGGCGGCGAAGTTCAGCGGAACTTTGCCCAAGGCCAAGACGCGCTGGATCGCCTCTTACCGTTATACAGGCGGCCACGCATTGACGCCGGTTGACCTGTTCAACGTCTCGGCGGGCCAATCCGATCCTTACTTGAACCTTTTCATCCGGCAACCGATTCCGGCCAGCTTTCTTGCGGGACACATGGAGATTCTCATGGACCTGCGAAATCTGCTAGCGCAGGGATATGTGCCCGTGATGGGACGAGACGGACGTACGCTTTATCTGGTGCAATCCGCGCGCTCGGTGCGCGGCGGCGTAGCGTTCAGCTTCTAGACTCTCTCTTCTAGCATCTCTCTTCTAGCATTCTTTAGATACGAGAATCCGTAGACTCGCAATCTGGGATTCCGTAGACTTCATGAAGAAACTCCCGGCGGCCACACGAACCGGGACCGTCCGCGTTTTCCGCTGACTCGCGGTGGGTCTCCGTGCAGGATGCGGATTCCCGCGCTGATCCCGGTTCACCAACTCCCTTCACGAAATTCGCCACTGATCTTTCGCCTGCGCTCGGTTATAATTCCGCGAAATCTCAAGTGGAAGAGTATTTGCTGCTCACGGAGCGTGGGTCTGTCCCCATGCCCGCGACGACTAAGGAGAAACGGGAATGAAACTGCGTTTATTGATGGTGTTTGTTCTGCTTTCGACGGCCATGCTCGTGGGCCAAACGTTTCGTGGAACGATTCTCGGCTCCGTAACCGATCCGTCCGGAGCATACGTCGCCGGAGCGACAGTCAAAGTGCGTAACGTGGCGACGGGACTGGAGCGCACGACGGCGACGAGTGCGGACGGAAGTTACGCCGTGCCTGAGTTGCCGATCGGGACGTACTCGGTGAGCGTGACGCAGACTGGCTTCCAGACCGCAGTCACGAACGGCGTCGAGGTGAAC
>DATFVD010000543.1:0-6975 GCA_035260505.1 Terriglobales bacterium | reverse complement strand
AGTGAGATCCACGCCGTTGTAAATGGAATATCCCCCAAAGAAAGCTCCCGCACAAATTCCGAGGTAATGCAGGCCATAGTCTTCGACCGCGCCTCGGATCACCGATGTGGTTTCTCCAGTGAGACTCTCACCGATCGTGATCGAGTTCCCGCCGGGGACGATCATCAGCTTGTATCCCGCCAGCTGTGGTTCGCTCATTGCATTCAGTTGACTGGAGTCCGCAGTTTTATACCCGACGCCCAAAGTGCCGAGAACCGCTTCGACCGCCGCGACATCTGAGTAGGAAGTGCCTGTTCCGTTGAAAAGGAGCACAGGTTCTGCCGAGGGTATCGGAGGTGGTAACACTGCACCACCCGCCTGCCCACTTTGAGACCCACACCCGGTGAAGGTGAGCAACGCCACCAGTGAAGCGACCACGAGGATCAAGCGCGGTGTGATCGCAACGCGACTAGTACAAAAACGCACAAAATTGGTCTCGGATAGTCCAGTGCATTCATTATACTGCTGCCAAGGGAAGTCAAAGGCACGGCCGAATGTCCAGGGCCATTGCCAGAGTCAACTTCCTAGTTCTCAATCTCCAACGACTACCGCTTTCGGAGCAGGCAGCAGCTTTCGGTGGCTTGCCCGATTTTCCTGGGGTGGGACTGATTTTGGTGAGAAACCGATGCTGTAGTAGCATCGTGGTGCGGAGGTCCTTATGTCGCGGACGGGGGCTACGCTCTTGTTTTTCGCTCTCGGAACGATGATTTACGCCGTGATGCCTCTTGCTGTTCAAACCCAAACATCTTCGCAGCCCCCTCGGCAGTCGGCCCCGCTGCCGCCGTCTTCCCCTGACATGCCGTTACCAGACCCGGGTACTTTTCCAAAGCCCGACGACAAAACGAAATCTCCCGCGCAGCGAGTTGCAGACAAGCTCAGTCCTCTGTGTGTGGACATCGTCTTCCACACTTGCTTACCCTGGGGAATTAGTACCGCACTGCCAACGCCCGAGGCCGAACGTGAGTTTGCTAAGAATTTCGACGTGGGAGATGCATACTTCAAAGGGAGAAACTATAAAGCTGCCGAGTCCCGATTTCGGGAGGCGCTTGAAATCAAACCCGATGACCCGGATGCGACGTACATGCTCGCGGAGTCGATTGCTAAGTTGGGAAGATTCCGCGAGGCCCGTGAAGAGTATGAGTCTTACTTGAAATTGTCGCCCAGGGGACCTAGCGCTGACCGCGCACGAAAAGCCATTCACAAGCTGGGCCGGTCGGGAACCCATCGAGAGGAGACCCGAAGTAGCAAGACCCCTGCCTTTTTTGGATCGGCTCCTCGACCAGCGGAGCCCGTGGATTAATTTTTGTAAAACAGATCTCTAACCAGCCCTATTCGTGTCGTAAAGCCTCGATCGGATCCAGCCGCGACGCGCGAAGCGCCGGCACCATGCCGCTGACCAGTCCAACAAAGCCGAGAATCAGCGTGGACGCGATCAGCGTTGCTGGAGCGATGATCAGGCGGATGTCGCCCGCTTCCCCATTCTTGGCAAAGGCGCTGTACAAAGTCAGCCTTCCCACGGAAAGCGCAACCGCGTAGGCCAGTATCACTCCCAGCACGCCGCCGATAAAGGTGATGGTGAGGGCCTCAGCGAGGAACTGGGTGAGAATGTGCCGGCGTTGCGCGCCCAGCGCTTTCTGCACACCAATTTCGCGGGTGCGCTGCGTCACCGAAACCAGCATGATATTCATCAGGCCGACGCCGCCGATACCCAGCGTAAGCGTGCCAATGAAACCCATCAGGACCTTCAATCCCAGAGTGATGATCTCGAACTGATGGACCTGAGTCATGAGGTTGAACACTTCCACGGCCTGGTGGTCCGTCTGGTTGAACTTGTGCTGCGTCGCCATGATGCTGCGGACCGATTGTCCCAGTTGCTCGTACTCAGGAGTCAGGTAGGTGAACCAGATCGAGTCCAGGTAATGGGTATCCTTCAAATCGCTCATGGTGCTGAAGGGGACGTAAACGACGCGGTTGATGTCGTCATTGCCCTCCTGCATTTTGGCGCTCAGGATGCCGATGATTTCGAAGCTGAGGCCGTCAACCCGGATGCGCTCACCCAGCGCGTTGCGTCCAGAAAACAGTTTTTCCTTCGCCTCCGATCCGATCACCGCTACGCGGGCGCGCTGGATCTGGTCTTCCATGTTGTAGAAGCGGCCCTGCTCCAGCTTGAGGGCGCGGATGGACATGACGTCGGGATCGTTGCCGGTGACACCCCATGTGAAAACCCTGGTGTCGTACTGGATGCTTGCCTGCTTGCTGGCTTCGGGCGTGATGTGGGTGATCTGTGGAAGGTTGGTGGTAAGCGTCTCGATATCATCCTGAGTAAAGCGGATGAGGTTTCCCGCCTTCTGACCGCCGGCCTGCATGGAGGTACGGCCCGGCACCACGATGACAAGCTTGGTGCCGAAATTTGCAAAGATGTTGGAGCAGGCCCGTCCAAAACCATCGCCATACGCGAGCAACATGACCACCGTGGCGATGCCCCAGGCCATCCCCAGCATGGTGAGCGCGGTGCGGCGGCGGTTGTGTCGCATGGCGCCGTAGGCTTCGTGGAGCAGGTCGCGCATCATAGACTTTGTGATTCGTAATTTGTGATTTGCAATTTCAAGTCTCTAAAACACAATTGCAAATTACAAATTGAAAATTACAAATCCTCCTCACTCCTGCCGCAGGGCTTCCACCGGCTGCAACAGGGCTGCTTTGCGCGCGGGATAAAGCCCCGCGACCACTCCCGCCAGAGTCAGGCTGCCAATCGCCAGCACCGCCGACATCGGAACCAATTTCGGCGGATCAAATCCGCCGGGGCCGTGCACGTTTCCGAACATCGCCATAAAGGCTCCCGCCAGGCCCATGCCGATCAGCCCGCTACCCAATGTGAGCAGCAACCCCTCCAGAAAAAAATGAAACAGAATGCTGCGGTTGGTGGCCCCGAGGGCCTTCCGCAATCCGATCTCATGCGTCCGCTCGCTGACTGCGACCAGCATGATATTGATCACACCGATCGCGCCCAGAGCCAGCGTGACCATTCCCACCGCTCCCAGGAACATGTTCATGACGTCGAAAATGGATCCCACCATTTTCGATTCCTTGATTGTGTCCCAGCCGTCAAACGCGTTTTCATCGGTGACGTCGAGTCCGTGATTGCGCGCCACGATCTTATGGACGTCGTCCTGCGCCAGCAGGTGCTCCGCGGTCACGCTCGGCTGATATTCAATGTAAGAGATGGCGTTCTCGTGGTTCTCTCCCTTGACCGGGAAATTCGCGGCCATCACCTGGAAGGGGATGTAGCCTCGCATGTTCAGCCAGGTATTGTCACCGCGGCCGAGATGCGGCAGGCTGCCAATCACTTCGAACCTGAGCCCGTTCAGCAGGACGAATGCGCCCACCGACGGGCGCCCGGGAAACAACGTCTTTAGCAGTTCGTTACCGAGGACGATCACATTGCGTTTCTGCGCGTCATCCATTTCATTGAGCCAGCGCCCCTCTTTGAGAGGCAGATAACTGATCTCGTTCAGCTGCGGCTCCACCCCCAGGATTTCGGTCCCCGCATTGGCGAATTCGCTCACCTCGTGCAGGTCGTTGCGAGAAAGCAAAGGGCAGGCATTGCGGACGTGTGGAGCTTCTGTGCGAATCTCCTTGTAGTCCCGATAGGTCAGCAAGTAGGAGCGGGCGGAGTTCATGCTGCCCTTTACCGCTGGCGCGCGCCCGGGAAAGATAAACATGATGTCCTTGCCGAACTCGGCTAACTCGCGCTTGTTACCCGAGCGGAAGCCTTCGCCCACACCCACCAGCAGCAGTAACGATCCTACCCCCCAGGCAATGCCGAACATGGTCAGGAACGAGCGGAGCTTATGTCCCCAGAGGTTGCGGAGGATTTGCGCGAAGATGTCAGAAACCGTGCGCATAACCGGGATCCATTCTACCTTTCGGACGGTCGCAGGATCGACTTCATATTACGTCGGCCCGGGGGAGTTACTGGATGCAAATATTCCTGTAATCAGGCGGTTCTCTAACACCCCGATTGCGAGTGAAGTGGTGAACCGAGAGCCAACAGCGAAAAGCGAAAAGCCAACAGCGAACAGCCGCAGCCGCCTTCCCTAATTCTCACTCTCCACCGGCTTCTCCTTCGGAGCTGGCAGCGCCTTCGCCGGCTTGCCCGATTTCGCTGGTGCAGCTGGCGGAATCGGCGGCGCTGGAGGAGCAGCCACAGCCACCGTCCCTCGGCGGATTTCAATCGTTCCCTTTTCGCAGTTCATTACCAGGCGCGGGCCGTTCGTTCCAATCGAACCGCTGGCGCTCGATTGATTGTCGCGATTGTCAGCTTTGATTTCTTCGAAGTCGCTCTCGATCTCTCCCTGGCGCGTGCGCGCCTCAACCTTGATCGGCGTGTTGGGCGGAATCGAAACCTGCACGTCCCCCTTACGGTTATCGATCTGGATATTTCCCGGCTTGTGCAGCCCAACCTCGACCGTCCCGTTTTCATCTTCCAGTCGCAGGTCCCCAGACAAGCCTTCGAGCGCGACATCCTTCGACCGTGTCGTCAGGCGCATCGGTCCCGACAGAGAATCCGCGCGCAGGTCGCCGGAATCCAGATCCAGCCTGCCATCCAGTCGCGCAAATTCCATTTCCGTGCGCGACGACCGGAAACTCACCGTCTTGCTGATCCGCACCAGCCGCACGCTTTCCTGAAACTCTCCGTTCAGGTGCAGCGTCCCATCCACATCTTCCACCCCCACCTCGTTCGCCTTGCCCTGAATTGTCACGTCGCCCTTCACATGTCCGAGCCGGGCGGAACTGCCATCCAGGTTCAGGGAGATATTCCCGGTGTGGTCGTTGACGTTGACTTCGCCCCGATGATGGCTGACCTCAACATTGCTGGTCATGCCCGAAATGGTGACATCGCCTCTGCCTGAGGTGATCACCAGTGCGGTATTGATGGGCACATAGATATCCATGTCGGTGGTCACGCCCTTGTCGCCCGCGCCCTGAGTGTTGGCATTGAGCGTGACGACCTTGTCGCCGACGGTGATCTGCGGCTTGGTTTTGCTGTTGTAGTTCTCGGCGTCCTGCTCTTTTTCCGTGCGCACCTTCTTGCGGACGGAAACTTTCATCGTCTTGCCGTCTCCTACGTTGACCGTAATCGTGCCGCGCTCGTCATTCACGTGCAAGATGCTGCCGGCAGCTATTTCCTGGCTCATCTCGTCGCTGTAGCTAAAGGTGGACCCGCCAAAAATCTCGTCGAGTCCTTGATTATCGCCCAGCTGAATATGCTCCCCGAGGCTCTTCCAGTCCACACGCGCCACCTGGGTTGCAATCAGTCCCGTGCCGATCAGGAACAGCATCAGGAAAACCCCACCGACCCCAATGCCGCGCGCGGGCTGGCCCAGGCGCTTGGCCTGTTCGTATTCGATCAGCTTGATCACGCCCCACAGAATGAGCAGGGCAGGCCAGAAACGGGCGAACAGTCTTCCCATGCCGTGTATTTCCAGAATCCCCATCGTTCCGCACAGGAACAGCACTCCCATCAGGATCAGCACGACAGGCCCGGCAATCGAACGCTGCCGACGCGAAGTCGGGGGCGGAGTCATCATTGGGCTAGCCACGGTTCACCTCATTTGTTGGCGGAACAGGCGGAACCGGCGGTGCCGGAGGAATCGGGCCCCCATCATTTGACGGGATCGCACCCGGAGTGCCCGGCCCCGATGACGGAATATGGTCCGCCGTCGATGCGCCTCCCTGCAGCAACTTAACGCCGCCAATGACCAGCATAATTACCGGCCAGGTGCGGCCAAAGTTCGCCACACTCAGGTTCTCCAGCAGGAACAGGAATCCGATGGTCAAAAGCATCGCCGGCCCCATGACGCGCCGCGAGCGGCAGCGTGCACATTGGCAGCCCGAACAATCTGGATGCCCCAGCAACCCCCAGTTGCGGGCGAATAGCCATGCGCCGAGTGCGATCAAAAGCACCGGCCAGAAGCGATCCAAACCGTATTGGGCCCAGCCCATGGTGTGCAGCATGAACAGCACGCCCACCAGAATAAGCACGATCGCACCCATTGGGATTTTGCTGGCGTCAATCTTGCTCCCACCCGTCGCGATCTCGGAAAGACCAAACGGGTCGGGCCCCGGCGTGCCAGCTTGAATAGCTTTCGCCGTGCGCACCGCATCAAAAATCTGATAGAACCAGAAAAACGCTATTGCGAAGCCAAATACTGTTGCCCCCCAGGATCCCGAGTGGTCGGATCCATAAATCAAAAACGCGAAGATTGCCAGGTGCGCGAGCCCCTTGCCGTATTGGCCGTTGTAAACCGCGCCGATCCCGAAAGGAATCGCGCCTAGTATTCCAGCCACGGTCGGGTTGGGCCCGCTGCTACTTCCCGGAGGAAGTGGCGGCGGTGGCGGAACTTGCCCGGACGCTCCCGGGGAGACCGTGCTGGGAACGAATCCAGCCGCCCGCGCCGGAGCGCCTTCCATCCTCGCTCCCAGGCAGTCCTCGCAATAAATCACGCCCCGCACGGGACGTGTACAGTTCGCGCACAGTGCCTTTCCGCAAGTGCGGCAATAGGCCACTGCTGACGCATCAGCATGATTGGCGCAGTTCATACAAACCTCCGATTCTTAGTCGCGTTAAACGACACCGCCACGGCAGGTGGAGCATCCCGCAGCGCAGCTAAAACCGGCTGGTTGACTTCCCGGGAGTAATTACGATCCTGTCTCTGATCGGGCGAACTATGGTCTGGTTGTCCACTGGTGTTGTTCTTGCGATTTTCTTTCTGTTCTTTCGGCCCGGGCTCGGCGGGAGTGTTGGCCCGCTTCAGCTCGCGCAGCTTCGATTCGATTTCATACACAAACCGAATATTGTCGTAGTACTTCACAACTTTGATTTGCGCGTCATTATACGCATGCCGCAACGCCGACGGCCGCAGGTCGACCTTC
>DATFVD010000542.1:0-3903 GCA_035260505.1 Terriglobales bacterium | reverse complement strand
AGCGGGCGCGGTGGCGGAGGAAATTCTCGAGGTAATGACCTCAGCCGCTAACCTCTCACGGGCTTACGTGAACGACGGCGGCGATATTTCGCTTCACCTCGCTCCCGGTGAGAAATTTGTCGTGGGGATGGTGGAGCGTCCGGATCGCGCCTCTCTCTTTGGGACCACCACGATTGAGTCCTGCGATTCGATTCGCGGAATCGCCACGAGCGGCTGGCGCGGACGTAGTTTTTCGCTAGGCATTGCGGATGCCGTCACAGTGCTGGCCGATACGGCTGCAATGGCCGACGCTGCGGCGACGGTGGTGGCGAATGCGGTGGATCTGCCAGGACATCCTCGAGTTGGGCGCGTTCGGGCGTCCGACCTTGCGCCGGATAGCGACTTGGGCGAGCGATTGGTAACGCAGTCGGTGGGTGACCTGACACCGAGCGAGATCGGCGAAGCACTGGAAGCGGGAGTCCGAGTTGCGGAATCGCTTCGTGGCTCGGGACTGATTCGCGCGGCTGCCCTCAACTTACAGGGAGAAACGCGCGTGTTTGGCGCTGAAGTGCGGGCACAGCTGGCGGACATTCCAGTTTCTGACGGGAGCCTGATTCATGCCTGAGGTGCAGATCCGGAAGAGAGTGCTTTTGGTGGAAGAGATTTTCCACGAAGGCGGGCCAGTAGCCCTGAAGCCGCACCGCCGGGCGGCGGCGCTGGCGGTGATCCGAAATCCTTATGCCGGTGGCTACGTTGAAAAGATCGAAGGCTTCATGGACGACTTGAAGCCGCTTGGTTTGGAGATGGCGCGATCGCTCGTGGCGGCGTTGGGCGGCGATCCGAAAGTGGTGGAGGGCTACGGCAAGGGGGCGATTGTGGGCTCGGCAGGAGAGATCGAACATGGGGCGCTCTGGCACGCGCCCGGCGGCTACGCGATGCGTGACGTGCTTGGGGGCGCGAAGGCGATTGTGGCATCGACGAAGAAAGTGGGCGGTCCGGGCGCGCGCCTCGACATTCCCATCACTCATATCAACGCCTCTTACGTGCGCAGTCATTTTGATGCGATGGAGGTGGGCATTGCAGATGCTCCGCGCGCCGATGAGATTTTGCTCGCGCTCGTGATGACGACCGGGGCGCGCGTACATGCGCGCGTCGGCGGATTGAAAGCGTCGGAAATCAAGGGAGAGGACGGGCTGCGATGAAGGCCGAACGCAACATCAAAGCAAAGATTAGAAAGATCGCGACGTTTGTCGAAGAGACTTCGACGGAGATGGGGAGGAGGGTCGATCCGCCGACGCGGCGGGCGGCTGCGGTTGCGGTGATAGAGAATCCGTATGCGGGAAAGTACGTTGAGGATCTTTCGGAGTTGATGGCGATTGGCGAAGAACTCGGCGAGTTGCTGACGCAGCGCGCGGTTGCGGCGCTGGGGATCGAGGGACCATCCGCCGAGAGTTACGGCAAAGCCGCGGCCGTAGGCGAAAATGGTGAACTGGAGCACGCCGCAGCGATCTTGCATCCGAAGCTCGGCACGCCGGTGCGGCGCGTGCTGGGGAAAGGGGCGGCTCTGATTCCTTCTTCCAAAAAGCGCGGCGGGCTTGGAGTTGTGCTCGATATTCCGCTGGGGCACAAAGATGCGGCGTTTGTCCGCAGCCATTTTGATGGCATGGAAGTGCGGATCAGCGATGCTCCTCGTGCTAATGAAATCATGGTGGCGATTGCTGTGACGGACAGTGGGCGGCCGCTAGCTCGGGTCGGCGGACTGTCGAAAGACCAGATCAAGGGAGAAGATGGGCTGCGGTAAGATTACAGCACGGCGGTTCGCAGCACGCTGATGAGAAAACTCGATGGTACGCTTGGTTTGAGAGGCTCAGGAGCGGCCTGTCGTCGGCTTGTCCATTTCGGGTTGTTAGTGGAACGGCGGTGTTTCAACGACTACCTTCACCGGTTCCAGTTGCTGCAATCCCCATGCTTGCGACCGATGTTACTCCGACGCGCCTTCTAAACGTTTGGCACAGTTGGCTTTGAGTACATCGGAGTGGGAGTAGACAATGAAACAGTAGAGAGTGGGTCCGAGTAGTGGGAACAGCATTACGCAAAACCAGAACACCTTTTTCATCGCCGAGGAGTTATCGAAGCCAAACAAGAAGTACTCCATCGCCACCATTGTGGTTGCGGCTCCGAGTACACCTGCAAGCAGGAGCAGCTTCACAACGGGAAGAAGAGTGTCGGGAATCGCACCCACCTGCGCTGCCACCGCTATGAAAAATACTACGAAAAACAGCACCAAGGATAGACCTGCTGCAACGCGATAGCTGCGCCGTGCTGTACCGGACACCATCCATTCCTTGTTAATGTAGTAGTTCCTCAGCATCGCATGGCCTCAGGGGGCATTCCGTGTTGGGGAACATTCTATGCTGGTCGTGGGCAGCCATCCAAGGGAAACCTATCGCAAACACTCGATTACGCCAATTGAACTTGCATCGAACCGGGCCACAAGGTTTAATGACACTTCCTGCTGGCTCTAGGTGCTGAGCCGCCACCAAGTTGGCACGACCACTTTTTCCGCAGCCTGATGGAAGAAAATGGAACCAAGGATGACTACTAAAAACGTTTTCTCGCTATTCTGTGCGCTTCACGTTTGCTTCTCGATTCTTCTCTACGGCCAAACAACAGAGCACGCCGACACGATCATCGCTGGCGGCACTGTTGTCACCATGGACGCCCAGCGCCACATCTACGACAACGGGGCCGTAGTGGTGACAGGAGACACGATTGTCGCGGTCGGCCCACGCGCGGAACTGGAAGCGAGGTATGAGAGCCGGCAGACCATTGATGCGAAAAACACACTTTTGCTCCCGGGATTCATCAACGGTCATACTCACGTCCCGATGACGCTGTTCCGCGGCTTGCACGACGATGTGACGCTCAACGACTGGCTTTACAAATACATTTTTCCCGCTGAAAAGAAGAACGTTACGGAGGAGTTCGTTCGCTGGGGAACACGGCTGGCAGCGGCTGAACAGATCCGCTCAGGCGTGACTACCTTTGCGGATATGTACTACTTCGAAGACGCGGTGGCGGAAGAAACCAAAGCTGCGGGGATGCGCGGCGTGCTGGGCGAAACGTTTATCGATTTCCCTGCGCCCGATAACAAAAGCGAAGCTGCAATGCTCGAGTACACCGAGACATTCCTGAAGAAATGGCAAGGCGACCCGCTCATCCACGCGGCACCGGCACCGCATTCGATTTACACGTGCTCACAAAAGACGTTGCAAGACGCTTCTGCTCTGGCGCGCAAGTATCATGCGCCGATCCTGATTCACGTCGCCGAGATGAAGAAGGAGCGGGACGACAGCGAGAAGCAGAACGGGATGTCGCCAGTTCAATACCTGGACAAAATTGGAGTGCTTGGCCCCGATGTCGTTGCCGCACACTGCATCTTTGTCGACGAGGCGGACCGCAAGATTCTTGCGCAGCACAATGTGGGGTGCGTGCACAACCCGTCGAGCAACATGATGATTGCGAGTGGGGTTGCGCCCGTGCCGGAGATGCGAAGTGCCGGAATTGCGGTCGGCCTCGGAACCGACGGGCCCGCTGGCAGCAACAACGACCTGGACCTGATGGAAGAAATCGATTTGGCGGCGAAGCTGGCGAAGATTACGAAGATGAGTCCGCTGGCGCTGAACGCGCTGGCTGTCGTGGAAATGGCGACGATCGATGGCGCCCGGGCATTGCACATGGAGAAAGAGATCGGATCGCTCGAAAAGGGAAAAAAGGCGGACCTGATTCTGATTAGCCTCGACGAGCCGAACGCCGTGCCGATGTATGACATTTACGCGCAGGTCGCGTATGCATTGAAGGCGAGCGATGTGCAGACCGTCATGATCGGCGGGCGAATCGTGATGCGCGATCACAAGCTGCTGA
>DATFVD010000541.1:0-5051 GCA_035260505.1 Terriglobales bacterium | reverse complement strand
CACGACCACGCCGGTTTCCCGCGCAAGAGAATAGAAGCGCACCACCCGGCGATGAATGGGAACCGTCTGCGCCGAGACTCCGATGTAACTGCGCCGGATCCGCCCATCGCGCAGCAAACGGCTGGCAACGAATTTTGCGGTATTGATCCCGATGGCGAAACAGATTCCCTGTGCCGGCAGAATCGTCGCCGTGTTGACTCCGATCACCTGGCCGCGCGAGTCGACCAGTGGGCCTCCCGAATTTCCAGGGTTCAATGCGGCGTCGGTTTGAAGCACATCCTCGATCAGGCGACCGGAGTACGACCGCAGCGATCGTCCGAGCGCGCTGATCACGCCTGCCGTCACCGTCGATTGAAATCCGTACGGATTCCCGATCGCAATCGCCATCTGGCCTGGCCGCAGCTGCTGCGAATCTCCGAAGGGAACGGCATGCAATCCGGAAGCATCGATTCGAATAACCGCAAGATCTGTCGCCGGGTCATCGCCAATAGTGTGAGCCGGAGCGCGCCGTCCGTCCGCTAGCGTCACCTCGATCCGCGTCGCGTCGTGCACGACGTGGCTATTGGTGAGAATTAATCCATCGGGCGTGAATACGAAGCCGGAGCCGCCTCCGCGGCGCTCACGTGGCTCGCCGGAGCGAGTGCGACCGGATTGTTGGTGCACTTCAACGTTCACCACCGACGGACTCACCCTCTCGACCGCGGCTGTGACGGCTCGCGAGTAGGAGTCGAGCAGGGCGGCGTCTCTAGATTCGCCAATCGCGGTGCGCACGGGTTCCTCGGGCAAACTTCCGTCCAGCGGGGGGTGGGAGGAGAGGAGCTCTATGAAAAAGTTCTCGACGTTCATGCTGCATAGATGAAGCTAGAGGCAACTTGGATTCTGCAGCGGGTTGCAAGTTGGCCCGGTTAAGCCCGGCTCACCCCACAGGCCTCCAGCACGTCCCGCGGGAGGACGATGCCTTCCAACTTATGTAAATCGGCGCGGTTCGCCACTGCGCCGGGTCTTAGCGCCGGGCAGAAGGCAAAACGCAGAAGGTAAAACGAGGATGCTCGGTTCCTCGCCAGGTTTTACTTCTTCTTCTGAGCTGCCGCCTGAAACGCTGCCGCCATCCGGTCCAGTGTCGGTTGCATCTGTTGGGGATCGCGAATGCAATTCAGAAAAATTGGACGCGGATCGAAGAAGGGGACGCCTCCGAAATACCGGTAATCCGCGGGTAGAGGTGGGCCTCCGGGCGTGCCTGCTGCCGGAATCGTTGGGGGGAGTTGAATGGCGTACATGCCACCGCCCGCGAGCGTTTGATGCGGATACCGCATGAGCCACGGGCAATTGCTCCCGTCTGCTACGTTGTTGGCGGAGACTACCGCCCACTGGCCGCCGTCTGCCGGAGAAGGCTGCTGGCAGCTCCAGATCTGGGCTTGCGAAACATACGCCGCAGGCTCGGAGAACCCGTACTCGTCCAGGAGGATCTGGTTCAGTCCGCGTTGCCGTACGAAGGTTTCGACTTCCGGGAGAGCCTGGTTCCAATCGAGGTTGGAGTCATTGACCAAAAGATAGCCGGGCCGTCCCATGCCGAGGACGTTCAGGAAGGGAAAATAATTTGGATAAGCCCATACGGCCGTGACGACGCAAGCAGCCGCGAGGCCGATCGTTGCCCACTTGCCCGCGCGCGCGCCGCGCCAGTTCGAGCTCTGCAGCAAGTCCAACATTCGGGGCAGCGGGGCAAGCAGAAGAATCAGCAGGGCCAGCGCGACCGAGAAATGACGAATGCTGATGTCCAGCTGATTCAGCATACACGCGGCCACGAAGACCGCAAGCGAGACCCATATCGCGCGCCAATGCAGTTCCATGCCGCTGGGTATTGCCGATAGTTGTCCGCCAGAACGGCGTTTCAGGAGGATAGCAATCCCAACCGCGAGCAGGAGCAAAAGAAGAAACGCCAGCTGCGACTTCAAGACAAACAGGACGGGAAAATAAAACCAGACGCCATGAGAATAAGCGTGGCCCAGGATGTAGGTTGGCCGGCTTCCGGCGCTAAGCGCGAACCCTAGCAGACCGCGCAAGTACTTCCACAGCGGCATGAGCAGCCGTCGCAAGACCGGAGAGGCGGGAAAATGGGGAATGACGCTGAACGAGTCCGTTGGCTCGTTCCAGGAGAGGACAAAATAAACAAGGTAGACGAACAAGGCGGCCCAAAGCGTTCCCTTGGTCAGGTTTCGCCATGCCCGGCGCCGCCAGGCACGACGCGCGGCCTTCTCCATTGGCTGCTCCGGGACAGCGCGACAACGCAAGCTCAGTGCGAAGGCCACAAAGACGAAGAACAATAATCCCGAGGAAAACTTCGTAAGAAAAGCGCCGGCCAGAGCCAGTCCAAACTTGATGACACCCCAACGGGAGGGAGTGCGCCACATCTCCGGAAGCTGCCAAATGGCGAGGAGCCAGAACAGCGCGATCGCAATGTCAGTGATGACGAGCGGACCGAATGCGAGAAATGCCGGCATGCTCGCATAGACACAAAGGCACAACAGTCCTCCACGGGCATCGCCGAGTCGTGAACCGTAAACGTATATTACAAATCCCAAAAGCAGGGTGAGCAGTAGCATGGGCGCTCGCGCCCACAGGACGGTGGAATAAGGATCGTTCCAGCGCATGATGAGCCAGTGGCCGAAGATCCACTCGCCCAGATAGCTGCTGAACATCTTGCTGCTCAAGGTCCATGAAAGATGAGAGTAGTCGGCGTGCACTCCGCGGAGGACAAGCGGCAGAGCTGCCAGTACCTTCGCCAGCGGCGGATGCTCCTCGTTCATCCGCAGATCCAGCTTCTGCAGATAGCTCACGCCGGCGCCGATGTGCGCTATTTCATCCACCGCGACCGACTCGCGCCGCGCCGCGCCGCCGGAGAGCAGCGCCATCATTGCCAGGAGCAGCGCCACGGCGGCCAAATTTCTTATGGAATGCTGTGTCTGCAAGGCCATTACCCCGATCGAGAAACGACAGCGAAGGTCCCAGTTTCTGGTCGAACAGATAATACACTGCTCACCTTGGAACAGCCTTGACTGTTATCGAGGGTACCCAGCAGTTAGGCTGGACGCTCTTAATGCCGGGCGCAATTTTCAATGGCCATCAAAACTATCAAGAGACTTATAGGATGGGTGCGGATAACACCTTCAACCCAGCAGCGAATAGTTCCCGCTCGCGCTTTCCATCTCCGCCATCTCCTTCAGTTCGGGATAGTGCTTCACCAGCGTTTCCGGGGCGCGGACCTTCTTTCCGTCCAGTAAATGCCTCAATTCCAGCGCATTCACCGCTGCCTTCGCCTCAAAATGATTGTTCGCGATCACGTAGGTTGACTCGGCCCGTCCCGCAATGCTCTCAACTTTCTCTTTCCATTTTTGCAGTTCCGCTGGCTTGTAAAGATAGTTGTAACGGTCGTTGCGGTTGTCGCTGTCGAACCCGCTGTCGAACCAATGCTCGTAGTTGCGCCCATGCAGGCGGACGTATCCAACGCCCGACGTGACATGCTCGGTTGGCGCGAGTGATCGACCCAGCAGCGGCTGATCGATGTTGCAGAAGCCGACGTTGTGCCGCATGAATTCGGCAATCGTCTCCGGATTATCCCAACTCTCGTGCCGCACTTCGACCACCCGCGGATATTCGATGAACTGCCGCAGCAACTGCTCCAGATATTCGCGGTTCAGGCTGGTGTTCTTGAATGAGACCGGGAACTGGATGAGCAGCGCGCCCAGCTTGCCTTCCGAGGCCAGCGAGTCGAGACCTTCCCGGGCCAGTTGTTCGTCCCGGTCATTCGGCCGGATGCTGGCCGCCGAAGTTGGTTCCATCACCGCCAGTGGAGAATGTGTAAACGACCGATGCAGCTTCGCGGTGAAAAGAAAATGTGGATTGACCGCCGCCACCTTCCGCGCCCACAGCCGCCCCAGTTCCGCGCGTATGTGTCCGTAAAACGAAGTGTTGATTTCGATGACGTCGAAAAACCGCGCCAGAAATTCGACAGGATGAATTTTCTTTCGCGTCACTTCGGGTGGATAGAGAATCCCGTCCCAGTCTTTATAAGACCAGCCGGCAGTCCCAATGCGGATTCGCGGAGCAGGTTCCATACCGGCGGGCCAGATGTTGAAGTATCAGACGCTCGCAGGTTAGCACACTGCTTGTGTGCCAGGCCCGTGTGGCGCGGACACTCCTGTCCGCGTGCCGCGAGCAAAATCAGAAGTTTAGGAAGATGAATAGTTTCAGTAGAGAAGAATCGCGACCCAGTAAGTCCCCGACGGATGCGCCGCATTGTGCGCATAGCAGGTGCCTACCGCAAACTGGCGAACCCCCGGATCGCGCAGCATCCGCAACGCGGCTTGCGGGAGTATCTCCGGACGGCTCTGCGTGTAGGTGATAATTTTTCGATTGTCGTACGCGGTGGCGAGCAGGTGTGCGTTCGAAACATTCTCTGCGGCCAGCGAGCAGGCGCTCTTATCAAGATTCCGCGGGTTGAGCTGGACCAGTTCCGCCAAACCTGCCTGTTGCCGTATCTCATCGATGGCCCGGCCCACTAATTTCCCGCTCTGCTCCGCCGAATACGAGGGAACCTCGTGCGCGAAATCCTGGACCACGTATAGCCGGCCTTTGCTCCACACCGCCGCGACGCCCGCGACATTGAATCCGCGATCAAGCAGGTTTTCGCGGTGCGGAGGCGAGTGCATCAGAACTTCATGAACTTCCGGCGCGTCAGGAGCGTAGGCGACATTCTCGCCGGCCCGGTCGATTCTTGGTGCGCTGTTCAACGCTTCGTTCAGTGAGCCTGCCTCGGCAATTCTCGCGAGCAGGGACAGCTCCCCGGAGAACTGATGCTCAAGACGTTCGCTCTCCACCATCCGGCGGGCATGCGCTCGCGCCGCTTCGCGCAAACTTTCATCCATGTGCAACGGCGGCGCGCCGGCAAGCGCACGGCTCTTGTTTGCCGATGCCAACAGTTCGTTCTCGGCGGCGGAGTCCTCTCCAAAAGAGGATCCGGCCGCCGAGTTCGAGTTGGGGGTGGGCTGGGTGCT
>DATFVD010000540.1:0-3882 GCA_035260505.1 Terriglobales bacterium | reverse complement strand
ACTGCTGCGCCTCCGCCAGGAACTCGGAGCCTTCGCCAATCTTCGGCCCGTAGTCTTTTATCCGGCGCTCGCTTCCATCTCGCCTCTGCGCGAAGAAGTCGTCAAGGGAACCGACATCCTCATCGTGCGCGAACTGCTCGGTGGATTGTATTTCGGCGAGCCGCGCTCCATCGAGGGCGCTGCGGGCGCGCGTCACGCGCTCAACACCATGCGCTACAGTGAGCCGGAGATCGAGCGCATCGCCCGCGTCGCATTTGAACTAGCGCGCACCCGCCGCCGGCGTCTGCTCTCCGTCGACAAGGCGAATGTTCTGGAGTGCTCGCGTCTCTGGCGCGAGGTCGTCACTCGCATCGCCGGCGATTTTCCCGAAGTCCAGCTCGCTCACATGTACGTGGACTCGGCCGCCATGTCGCTCGTCGTCAAGCCCGCCGATTTCGACGTCATCCTCACCGAGAACATGTTCGGTGACATCCTGTCCGATGAGGCAGGCGGAGTCGTGGGCTCGCTCGGCCTGCTCGCTTCGGCCAGCATCGGAGGCCCGGTCGGGCTCTACGAACCCGTTCACGGATCAGCTCCCGACATTGCAGGTAAGGGCGTCGCCAACCCGTTAGGCGCTATTCTCTCGGTCGCCCTGATGCTGCGCCATACCTTTCATTTACTGAAAGAATCGGAATGTGTGGAGGCGGGCGTTATCTCGACTTTGATGGGAGGCTTCCGCACCCGCGACCTGGCGCGCCCCGGTGAGCGAACCGTCTCCACCGAAGAAATGGGCGCCCAGATCGCCGAGTTCGTGCGCCTGGTCTAGTCTCGGGATTCGCGTGGTCGGAAATCGTCGACCGCGAAGCGGAGAGACGACGCGTCTGCTCAGCGCCCCGCGGCGGCGATCTCGGTTACCACTTCAGCCTCAGGCAACTCGCGCGCGAAGCCAATGATGGCCACCTTCTGCGGCGTGGACCGGTCCCGATAGTCAGTGCAGTACATCACGTCGATTGTGATGGGACGCACTCCTCCGGCAAACGTGCAGGAGATCGCACGTTTTCCGCTCGCTGAATACTGCATGTGCGCGAATGAGCAAGTGGCGCACATAGGCTCGGGCTTAGGCTCGCGACGCTTGCGGACGGTCCCAGCGACAGTGCGCACAAGAATGTTGATGAGCACCAGATAGAAAAGCAAAGGCATCGTGTGACCTCCCTTCTTCGGCCATCGCACGAAGTACCGGCATTATCCCGACTCTCAGACCTTGCATACAAGTTCATCCAATTCCGTGCAGTCCTGCTCGAGCCGCAACAGCAAGCCCTGAAACTCGGCCATAGTTTTTGCCGAGTGATGGATCTCGACGAAGAGTTCCGCTTCGACTTCCGCAGCCTCAGGGAAAAATCGGTTGTAGAGCTCAATCTTCTGCCGGTCGTCCGCTTGGCCCATGTAGAGCTTGTAATCGACGCGTCCCGCTCTCAACAGGGCGGGGTCCAGGCTTTCGATTACGTTGCTCGTCATCACAAACAGCACGTTCTCGGGAGCACTGAAACCGTCAATCACGTTCAGCAGTCCCGACAGTGTGACGCCCAGAGCAGCCATTTCTTGCTTCTTATCCTCACAGCTGTTCGCAATGCCCTTTGCCGAAACCTCACCCGCAGTAATTCGTGCGTTTCCGCTCCTCATGCAATCAATATCTTCGAACAAAATCACCGAGTTTGGTGGTACATCGTTGATCGCTGTCGTGAGTGTCCGGTCATTGAAGATTGAGAGATTGATCGCGTAAATGTGCACCTCAAACCTCGCTGCAATCGCCGATACCAGCGACGTCTTCCCAGTACCGGGTGGACCGTACAGCAAATATCCTCGGTGGTACGGGACTCCGAGTCGCCGATACCGCTGTCGTGAATTCCTGAACTTCTCAATGTCCTGGATAAGCTGATCTTTTTCTCCCGGTTTCAGAACCACCGAATCCAGTAGCCGCGGCGCATAACCCTCCACTCTCATCCAGCCGTCGTCGTACATAAACAACGATGACCGTATGCGGACGTTTTTCTCATGACATTCGACGATGTCTTTGACGAAACGCTTGAGGAAGGCCTGGCGCCGACCGATGGTGTGGAACGTCAGAGATTCCGTTCGGCGGCGCGACGAGCCTTTCGGGTCCTCATTCCGGTAGAAATGAACCATAAACGGTCTTCCGGCGTGCCAAAACCAATGCGTGCCCGGAGCCGGGATGAGAGCGAGTTCCTCCTTGCGGATCGTCGTGTCCAAGTCAACCCTTCGGATTCGCTTCAGGAAGTTCTGTTCCAAAAGCCACTCTTTCACCCAGCAGAATGAAGAGTCGTCATCGTTCACGGTGATCATCATCGTCGTTTGACTGACAAACCATTCCCACAAGGCTTCTGGGAGGGCTCTCAGGTAGACACCCAGCCCACCAACGATCATGATCAGCAATCCGCCGGAAGCGAACTGGTTGTGACCGCTCAAAATACTTTTGATAATCTCGCTCATAAGTTATCCATGACGCTCTTCGCGGGCAAAAAAACTCGCGTGCCCCACTACCTATTAGGCCCATCGGTGTAAACACGGAGATGCCGCGACACGAAGGGGGGTCAGCCCAGCGCCAAAGGCGCGTGCTGACGCAGTATCCGTGGCCTGCGCCACCCAGTAAATTTATGGTTAGTCTGTGTTTAGGAGCGTCGGAGAGTTAGTAACTGGCGCAGGCGAACGACGTCCTTAGCCAAATGCGACTCAGTTTGAGTTGCCCTGGCTTCCGCAGCGCGATATGTATTGTGCTTCTATCCGCCATTTCGGGACGTCCTTTCGAGAAGATACAAGAATATGCCATGACTCTATATCTGCCGTCAAGAGGGAAGTCACAAATTTTCTTCAGAAGCGTTGATAACTCGCACTGATGAAAGGTTAATCCTGTTCAAGTTTCACCCGTGTTTCATCAACGCTCTTAAATAGGGATTGGAAATGAATCGAACCACACACAAAGAGACGATCACAGTGGATTACGGTCGCTCATTCGCTACTTAGTTCTAACTCTTGTGCGCTTCGGGCTTAAAAATTACCCCTTGACTAGCCCGGCTGTTCATTACAACGCGGATCGGTTCCGCAAACTGTAAGTGGCGGACACAGCCTTCCTCTTCCACCGCCCTCTGTTCCGTCAGCCATTGCCAGTCGACTGACCCTTCGCCGGCGTCGGGATTCACGGTGAAGTAACCGATCCGAAAGGCGGTGAGATTCTGGAAGAAATGGCTGCCCTGCGATGGGGTAACACGAAAATCGCGGAATCCCGCCTCAACAATCACGCGCGCGCCGGAGATTTCATCCCATTCGACCGGAATGCCGAGCCAGGGTTCGTTCGATCCCCAGCGCCCAACCCCGATGAGTAGGTAAGGCCGGTTCTCACCGCTGAGCACGCGATTGAACTGAGCAACTGCTTTGGCCACTTCCTGGCTGCGGCTGCGTTCGAAACGCTGCGCATCGACCACTACGATATCGTGAAGATTCTCGAGGCAGCCGTTGCCCAGAACTTTACTGCTTTGGCAGATCAAGCGCTCGGGTTGCACATCGTCAAGAGCTAAGTCCTCGCTGTCGCGCGCCAGCGTCAATGGCCGGATCTGCAGAAAACCAAACTCCGCCACTTGTCCAGACACTTGTCCATTCGTTGCTTGTCCAAACGAAGCTTGTCCAAAAGCTGAGCCAGCTGGCCGGGGCAAGCGCACGGCAAATTCGATCTCAACAGGATTACCCAGGGCGTCCTCACCTGCGCGAACCAGGTCATCGAGAATCTCAGCCAGCGGGAAAGTGCCAAGCTTCAGCATGGGGGCAAAGGTCACGATGCGCGTGCCTGCCCGGCTCACTCCGTCGTAGACGGCGTGATTGTCCCTGGAGTAG
>DATFVD010000539.1:0-3767 GCA_035260505.1 Terriglobales bacterium | reverse complement strand
TCCCGGCACGGCGAGAATGTTGAGCGGACAATCGACGGCTTTCACCAGCCGCCCAATGGTCCCGGCATCTTTGAGGCCGGGGGCGAAGACACAATCGGCGCCCGCCTGGCGAAACGCAACCAGCCGCCGCAAAGCTTCGGAGTAGTCCGCGTCCGGATCGCCCCCCGGCAGCAGGTATACATCGGTGCGAGCGTTCACCACGATTTGCGCTCGCATCTGCAGAGCAGCCGCGCGCACCGCCTCGATCTTTTCGACCGCCAACTGCAAGTCGATCAATGGTCGATCGGGATTGCCGCTTGCGTCTTCCAGGTTCATTCCAACGGCTCCCGCCTGAATCAGTTCACGAGTCGTGATGGCGGCATCTTCGGCGCCGGAACCATATCCCGCTTCGATGTCGGCGGTTACCGGTACATGAACGGCGCGAGCGATGCGGCCAATACGAGCCAGCATCTCCTCGCGGGGAATGCGCTGGCCGTCGGGATAACCCAGCGAAAAAGCGATGCCCGCTGAGGTGGTTGCGATCGCGGGAAAGCCCGCTTCTTCGAAGATGCGAGCGCTGGCTACATCCCAGGCATTTGGCAGGATGAGAATGCCCGGTCCGCGATGGAGTTGCCGGAATTGGAGCGCCTTGGTGGTATGGGATTCCATAACTTCTCGCTTCTTGCTTCAGGTAGCTTCGCGGGGCCGGATGCCTCGGGCTCTTTCGCGCATGCGCTCAATAAAACTGGGTACGTGTACGACGGCGCGGCCTACGGTACCGCTCCCGATCTCCCGATCGCCGTCGTGAGCGCGAACGCGCATGATGTAGAAGCGGCCGTCAAACGATTCCAGTTTTGCCTCGGCATAAATTCGCGTTCCAATCCCGCTGGCCGCGCGGTGTTCGACATGGATCGAGATCCCCACCGTGATTTCACCCTCGTCGCAATATGGTTGTAGCGCATGGAAGCAGGCGGTTTCCATCAGCCGGATCATGTCTGGAGTGGAGTAGACCGGGGGCAACTCCGCGTGATGTGCGGAGAGAGTGTGCTTCCATTCAACCGTTTCAGAGGCCTCGCCGCGCGCGCCGATGGGGATGGGTCGGGCCATGGGATGTAGGGCGCCACGATTGTGTGGGTCTCTGATCCGCCCCGGACGGGGTAAAGCCCCGTCCCCACACGACGGGTGGAGCCGGGGCAAGCCGCGTCTCTAAAGGGAACTATGCTGCCGCTCGTTCCAGGCGCCGCGACTCGACACCGTCCAGCACGGTCCACAGGGCTTTGGCCGTGCTCTCGGCGGCAGCCAAGGCTTTTTCTGCAGTCTCAGGATTGGCCGTGACCCGCTTCTCCAACTGTTTGCGCCACACTTGCGCGTGGTGCACGTCGGCGACGGCGTGCAAAGTGAAATAGCCGCGAGTCTTTTCATCGGCGCCGTAAAATTCACGCAGGCCACGATCTTTCTCGTGCGCCAGGCGGGGCACCTGTGATTCGTAGGCATAGAAAGCCGCGAGTGCCTCTTCCGGAGTGCCCTCGCTGGCGACACACTGGAACCCGAAGATGAGCTTGCGAACTTCCCCAACCGGGCGCCGTTTCGGAACGCGGCTTCCGCCCATGCCCTCCACAAAGTCGAGCCACAATTCAGCGTGCGAACGCTCCGGCTCGCCGAAGGAATCCTCTCCGCCCTTCTCGTCGGTCATGTTGGCAAGAACGGCGCGGCGCAGTTCGCCTTCTTCCAGGCGGACGCCAAGCTGAGCAAGGTAGCCCGGGAACGCATTCACGTGAGGGTAATAGTCCTCAGCGTATACGCGCAGATCGTCGCGGGTCAGCTCGCCCGCCGACCAGGCTTTGTAAAACGGATGACAGAGCAAGTCGTATTGATGAATGCGTTCTTCGAGTAGAGAGAGAAATGCGTTGGTTTCCATAGTCACCTCGGGACCCTCCACTATACGGGGTGGGGCGGGAGGAGAACAAGGAGGGGGTTAAAATTCTGTTCCGAGTAGGGTGAGACGTGTGTCTTCAATTACTTGCGGGCTGGTGCACTCTGTAACGCCCGGTTTCGAATATCCAATGTCGCCAAAAAAAGGACGGCGCTTGCGCGCCGCCCTGTCATATCAGGAAAACCTCAGTCTCCCCAGAAGCTGTCGATCAGAAACTCAGTGGTGCTCGCCGTGCTGTTGACCAAGGTCTGGTTCGCGCCAGTTTGATCCATAACATAGATGTCATACGACGAGTTGGTGGAGTTGTAGCGGCTGAAAAGAATCAGATTTTTATTCGCCACTGCAGAAACACTTTCGGTGGTGAAGTCGGTCGTGAGCGGAGTCAGCCCCGTTCCGTCGAGGTTGATGCTGGAAATGTTGTAGTAGTTATTGGTGGACAGAATCGTCATCAGCAGTTTCTTGCCATCCGCGGAGTAGACTGCGGGTCCCCACAAGTTCGTGGTCGCGTAGGCCAACGTGGGAGCGGTGTCGGTGAGTGCCATTGTGTACCAGCCGGTGGTCGATGGAGTGGCGGCTTGCGCTCCGACGGAGGCATGTACCGGAGCCGCGGGATGGCTATTCTGTGCGTGCAGCCGCGAGGCAACTTCGGCAGCACTCTGCCGGTGTTGTGGCGCGCAGTTGCAGCCGCTCACGTAGAGGAAAAAGGAGACTGACTTGCCGTCAGGTGAAAACTGCGGGTAATACGCATACAAGCCCGATGTGGTCCCGTATAAAGCTGTCTGGTTGGTTCCATCCAGATTCATTGTGACTATAGAACTGGAGCCGGACAAATAGCTATAGAAAGCGATGGTTTTTCCGTTGGGCGAAAAAGTTGGCGCCCAGGCATCAAGTCCCGTGGTCAACTGCTTTTCTACGCCGTCCTTACCCATGAGAAAAATGTCCCATCCGGTGGTGTTGTAGCGTGTGTAAACCACCTTGGTCGCGTCGCGGTTGGAAGCGACATGTAAGGCATTCGTGGGGATGGGGATGGTTACCGCGGTGGACGTCTGCGTTGTCGGGTTCAGAATAAAAAGGTGAGGCGCGTAACTGTCGCTTGATGCCCGTGCAACATAGGTGATCAAAGGCGACGTGGAATCGGTTCCGCAGCCGGTCGTCGCGATTACCGCTAGCGCGGCCAGAGTGATGATGAGCTTCTTCATTAGCGTTTTATCTCCTCGTTCGGTCTTGAATGAACTGCGCAAATCAGTTTTCCGGCGCACACAGTAGCGGACAACCAACCCTCGTGGTCCGAAAGCAATTTAAAGTCTGTACAGAAAGGGCGTGGCGCCTTGCCACTAAGGAACTTCCTGAGTAATGAACGGTCCTAAGTCGTTGGAACGTCCGCTGTACGCCTAGTCGTGACCTTACTTGAAGAGCTGCTGCGACATTAGAGAAAACTAATGGAAGGTATTACTTTGGTCAGCATTCGCTCTCTAATTCTGTATAAGTTGGGCAGAGTTGTATGAATTCTGAACAACGCTCGCGCCAAGACCGCCGAAGCGAAGAACAATTGTTACAATCGGAGAAGGAGTATCCCGCGATCGTGGGTTCTGAACCAGCGCATATGCAGGCGTTTGATGAACATTTCGAAGTTGTGGTGGTTGGTGCCGGCCACGCCGGATGCGAAGCCGCGATGGCTGCCGCCCGCATGGGGCTGAAGACCGCCTTGTTTACGTTGAATGTCGATCTGATCGCACAGATGTCCTGCAATCCAGCGATTGGCGGCATCGCGAAAGGGCACTTGGTGCGCGAGGTGGACGCCCTGGGCGGCATCATGGGCGAAATTACGGATGCGGTGGGAATCCAATTCCGCCTG
>DATFVD010000538.1:0-5091 GCA_035260505.1 Terriglobales bacterium | reverse complement strand
TCGCGCTGGTGAATTTGTTTTTTGGATGTTTGACAGTGGTCCGTGCGGGAGGGGCGAGGACGCCCGTCTCTCCACAGAGCTCTTCGTCTCTCATTCCTCTTCTTCCTTCACCTCGCCGCGCTCGGCTTTTGCCTTCTCGATAATCTTGTCCTGTAGTTGCTGCGGCACGGTGTCGTAGTGGTGCATTTCCATGGAGAAACTGCCTCGGCCCTGCGTCATGGAAGTGAGATCGGCGCCGTAGGTGAGCATCTCGGCCATGGGGACTTCGGCCTTCACGATGGTGTTGCCGGCTTTGTTATCCATGCCCTGGATGCGTCCGCGGCGGCTGTTGAGATCGCCCATGATGGTGCCGGCGAACTCGTCAGGGATGGAAATCTCGACGTGCATGATGGGTTCGAGAAGCGTCGGCTTGGCGACTTCCATGGCTTTGCGGAAGGCGATGCGGCCCGCCATCTGGAAGGAGAGGTCGTTCGAATCTACGTCGTGGTAAGAGCCGTCGTAGAGGATGGCGCGAAAGTTCACCACGGGATAGCCGGCGAGGTAGCCTCGGGTGGCGGCGTCTTTGATTCCCTTTTCGACGGCGGGAATAAAGTTGCGTGGGATGGCGCCGCCGAAGATATCGTTGACGAATTCGAATTCAACTTCGGAGTTGCGCGGAAGCGGCTCCATCTTGATCTTGCAGTCGCCGTACTGGCCGTGGCCGCCGGTCTGCTTCTTGTGGCGTCCCTGCACATCAGCTTTGCCGCGAATGGTTTCGCGATACGGCACCTTGGGCGCCTTCAGCACGACTTCGGCGTGGTAACGCTTTTTCATCTTCGAGACCACGACTTCGATGTGTTGCTGTCCGGTGCCTGCAATCAGGAATTCCTTGGTCTGCGGATCGCGGAAGAAGCGCAGCATCGCGTCTTCCTCCATCAGCTTATGCAGGCCGACGCCCAGTTTGTCTTCGTCGGCGCGGCTCTTCGGTTCGATGGCGAAGGTGATTGCCGGCTCGGGCAGCTGCACCATCGGATAGCGAATTGGGGATGACTTATCGCCCAGCGTGTCGCCGGTGAGAGTTTCTCTCAGCTTGGCGACCCCGCCGATATCTCCGGCATGCAACTCCGGGACTGGAATCATTTGCTTGCCCATAACAACGGAAATGTGGGCAAACTTTTCCTGGATGTTGCGATTGTAATTTTGCAGCGACGCGTCGTTTTTCAGCACGCCGGAGAAAACCTTGAAGTAAGAAATCCGGCCGGCGAATGCGTCTGACATGGTTTTGAAGACGTATACGGAAGCGGGTTCGCTGTCGGTGCCTTTGCGTACGGGGGGCTCGCCGTTGCCGCCGACGGGCTGGCCAGTGACGGCGTGATGCTCGGTCGCTGCGGGCGTGTAGTCCACGATGAAATCCATCAATTCGTCGACGCCGATGTTGCCGAGGCCGGAGGTAAAGAGCACGGGAAAGAGTTTGTCTTCGCGGATTGCTTCGTGCAGCGCCGGGACTAAATCTTCTTCGGGAATTGTGCCTTTCTCGAAGAATTCTTCCATCAATTCGTCTTTGCCCTCGGCGATCAGCTCGACCAGCTTCTCGTGAGCCTCCTGGGCAACGCCGGCCATGTCGGCGGGAATCGGGCCTTCCTTGCCTTTGCCATTTCCGCCCATGTCGTAGGTGTAGGCCTTCATGCGGACGAGATCGACGATACCTCTGAGACTTTTTTCGCTACCGATGGGAAGCTGCAATGGCGTGACGGCGCGGCCGAAGGCGTTGGTGAGCGATTCGAGCACGCGGTTGGCATCGGCGCGGTCGCGGTCCATGCGGTTGACGACGATCATGCGCGGCAGGTCGATTTCATTGCAGTATCCCCAGACACGCTGCGTCACAACCTCGACGCCGGCAACGCCGTCCACGACGACGAGCGCGGCGTCCACCACGGGGAGCACCATCTTGGCCTCGTGGACGAACATGTTGAAGCCGGGAGTATCGAGCAGATTGATCTTGACCTTCTCGGTAACTCTGGCCGCGTCCGCCTTGCCCCACTCGACAAAAGCGAGGCCGGTGCCAATGGACATCTTGCGGGCGATTTCTTCCTCGTCGTAGTCGGTGGTGGCGGAGCCGTCGTCGACCCGTCCGAAGCGCGGCGTGGCGCCGGCAGTGTAGAGCATGGCGGACACCAGGGTGGTTTTGCCGGCATGCCCGTGTCCGATAAGGGCAAGGTTGCGGAGATTGGCTCCTTCGTAGACCTTCACGGGTTGTCTCCTTCCGCAGGCTTACGGGAAGGGTGATAAGGCCCGGAATAAGGATGAGTACAGGGTACAGGCCAGCCCAACAACGCCTGCGAAACTTTTGATGCTAACACAGGGGGTGGGGAGGCTCAAGGAAGGGTTGGACCCCTCCTTGCCGCCTATTTTGCATTTAGGAACTTCGCCAGCGGAATGACCTCGACTTTCTTGGCCAGCGAATATGTCTTGTCACCCGGATAGAGAACGTACAGCCGGTCGAGCTTAAGATCCGTGAGAGCAATCCGCATTGACGTCGTGAGTACTGGCGCGTCGGCGCGCTTGCACTCAATGCCGATGCGGCGGCCGTCCTTAAACAAGAGCAGATCAAGCTCCGCTCCGTTGTGCGTAGCCCAGTAGTAGGCCTCGTCGGGGCGGAAGGATTTGAGCACCTCTTCCACGGCGTAACCCTCCCACGAAGCGCCCACCTTCGGGTGAAACTCAAGGTCGCGTTGGCTGGCAACACCCAGCAGCGCGTGGAGAAGGCCGCTGTCGCGCACATACACTTTTGGAGCCTTCACCTGGCGCTTGCCGAGATTCTCAAACCACGGCGGCAGCTGCCGAAGCATGAAGACATCGGACATCAAGTCGAGATATCGGCGGACAGTCGGCTCACTGACGCTCAAGGCGCGAGCCAACTCGGCTGCGTTCCAAACCTGGCCATGGTAGTGGGCGACCATATTCCAGAAACGCCGTAATGCCAGTGCTGGAATCGTGACGCCCAGTTGCGGAAGATCGCGCTCAAGAAAAGTCTGCAGAAACTGGCGCCGCCATGCCAGCGAGTCTGCCTCGGTTCGCGGCGTGTACGCGAGCGGGAACCCGCCGCGCAACCAGTGACGGCCTTGGACCGCGGCGCCCAGATCGGAAAGCCGGAAACCCTCGAGGGAAACAGTCTCGATGCGGCCGGCGAGCGACTCCGAAGACTGCCGGAGTAGATCCGGCGATGCGCTTCCGAGAACGAGAAAGCGCGCGGGGAGCGGTCTGCGGTCGGCCAGAACGCGCAGCAAGGGAAACAGATCCGGGCGACGCTGGATCTCGTCAATTACCACCAACTTCTTGAGAGCACGCAGCGCCGTGTCCGGCTCGGTTAGCCGGGCGAGGCTCCGGGGATCCTCCAAATCGAAATAGTTGAGCGAATCGGGGGCGACAAACTCGCGGGCGAGGGTGGTCTTGCCGCACTGGCGAGGTCCCACAAGGGCAACGACGCGGCTGCGCCGCAAAGCGGTGCGGACCAGCACAATGTCAGCCATGCGAACAATCATGGTGACAATTGTATACGATGAAAATCGAACGGTCGATGTTCGATTTTCATGGTATGAGTTTTTTCATCCAAGAGCATGATGGGAGGGCGGCAGACTACGCGGCAGATTACAAAGAGGCGCTCTTCTCCACAATCAGCTTCCTAATCTTCTCCACAAAGTCCGCCGTGCCCATGTCTTCGGTCTTCTCCTTCCCACGGGTGCGGACGTTGACCTTGTTGGCGTCGGATTCTTTATCTCCGACCACCAGCAAAAACGGCACTTTCTGCATCGCGTGCTCGCGGATTTTCGCGTTCATCTTCTCGTTGCGGGAATCGACTTCCACGCGCACGCCTGTAGCGCGCAGTTGCGACGCGACTTTTTCGGCGTATTCAGTATGCCGCTCGGCGATCGGAATCATCGCCACCTGGACCGGCGAGAGCCACACCGGGAAGGCTCCGGCGTAGTGTTCGATCAGCACGCCGAAGAAGCGCTCGACCGAGCCGTAGAGGGCGCGGTGGACCATGAGGGGCTGCTTGCGGCTGCCGTCATCCGCGACGTACTCGAGGTCGAAACGCTGTGGCAGGTTGAAGTCGAACTGCACGGTCGAGAGCTGCCACAGGCGCCCGATGGCGTCCACCAATTTCACGTCGATCTTCGGCCCGTAGAACGCGGCTTCACCGGGGATGGTCTTATATTCGATGTTCAGCTTCTTCAACGCGCTTTCGAGCGAGTGATTAGCGAGGTTCCACTGGTCTTCCGTGCCGAGGAAGCTCTTCTTGTCCTTCTGATCCCAAGTTGAAAGCTCGGTCTGGAACTGGTCGAAGCCGAAAGCCTTCAATACGGCGAGCGCGAACTCCAGGCAACCGACGATTTCGTTTTCGATCTGGTCGGGAGTGCAGAAGATGTGCGCGTCGTCCTGAGTGAAGCCCCGGACGCGCAGCAGGCCGTGCATTACGCCCGAACGCTCGTAGCGATAGACGGTGCCGAGTTCGCCTAACCGCACTGGCAGGTCGCGATACGACTTCAGCGAATCTTTGTAGATCAGGATGTGGCCCGGGCAATTCATGGGCTTCAGGCGATATTCGGCGTCGTCGAGCTCCATAGCGTCGAACATGTTCTGCGAGTAGTAGCCCTCATGGCCCGAGGTGTGGAACAACTGGCGGCGCGCCACGTGCGGCGTAACGACGAGCGAATAGCCGCGGCGCAGATACTCCTCGCGCATCCAATCTTCCATCTCCTTGCGGATGATGCCGCCCTTTGGATGCCAGAAGATCAGCCCCGGTCCGGCAAGTTCCTGGATCGAAAACAGGTCGAGCTGTTTGCCCAGCACGCGATGGTCGCGCTTTTTTGCTTCTTCGATGCCGTTCAGGTAGGCATCGAGATCCTTCTTCGAGAAGAATGAAGTGCCATAAATGCGCTGCAGTTGCTGATTTTTTTCGTCCCCCAACCAGTAAGCGCCGGCGATGTTGAGCAGCTTGAACGCTTTGATCTTTCCAGTCGAAGGCAGGTGGGGACCGCGGCAGAAATCCTGGAACTTTCCGGTCTTGTAAATCGAAATCTTTTCATCGGGCTTGGTGAACTGCTCGATGAA
>DATFVD010000537.1:0-3256 GCA_035260505.1 Terriglobales bacterium | reverse complement strand
GGTCCCGCTCGAGCAGCGCAAACAGTTACTGCAAGAGAGGATCGAAGCTGGCAAGGGCGACGTCGTTCACTATTCAGATCATTATCCTGAGAAGGGGCTAGCTCTTTTTGAAGCGGCGAAACAGCGCGGACTGGAGGGCATCCTCGCCAAGAAGCGCAGAAGCGTTTACGAAGAGCAGCGCTCGCGGGATTGGCTGAAAATCAAAATCACCCAGCGTCAGGAGTGCGTCATTGGAGGCTACACCGATCCAGAGGGCAGCCGCGAATATTTCGGCGCGCTGGTGCTTGGCTTGTACGACAAGAAGGGACGCCTGGTTCACGTTGGGCAGGTTGGGACTGGGTTTGATCACCGGACGATTAAGGAAATATTTGCGCGCATGCAGCCGCTTAGGACGAAACAGAATCCTTTTTATGGAGAGATTGGCGGATTGAAGAAAGTTCAATTCGTCCGCCCTGAGCTTGTGGCGGAAATCAAGTTCGCCGAGTGGACTCATGAAACCGCGGAAGGCGGTGTGAAGCTGCGGGCGCCTGTGTTCATGGGGCTCAGAGACGATAAGACGGCGGAGGAGTGTCGGCTGGAAGATGCGCTCGCAAGCTAGCTGAAGATTTCGGACACTGTCGATTCGCACGATGACCGGTGATTCTTGGATCGTGAGTGTAATCGGGTTTATCAACAACTATCCAATCTTGCGCACAGCCTCTGGCGGAACAACCTCTATCCATCTTTCCGAGCCAGTGTAGCTTTCGAATCGACAGTGCAACGAATGAGCTTCGGCGGGAGAAGCGTCTCCGACCAGAACTGCGCTTCCAGCGTCACGACTGGTATAGCGTATGCGACACCACTCGGCAAAAGGGCCATAGCTCTCGTCGTGCCGTCATCCAATCTACGGTGGAATATGGACAAACATCGTAAAGATTCTCTGGAGTCCACCAGAGATAGACAGGTCCCTTAAATGAATACCGTTCGATGATCGCGGTGCCGCGAGTTTCGTTTAAGGCATTGAGAAACTCAGACCACTCTATGACTCGGCCTTGAGCCTCCATTCGTGCTTGTAGTTTTTGTTTATTCCGTTTCCGACTGAACGCCGTCAGCATGGCATGTGGGAACGACAGGACCCCTGCCACCAATAAGAAGGGCAAGAGAAGTAACGACCCCACGGGACCTATCTTCCTTCCGCGTTTCAGCCGCATGTACAGAGTCTGGCACCATTCATGATCTTTGAGCAATGGATGGCTGGCGAAAAACAGGCGATTGCGCACGATAGGAACTGCCGCTACGAATGAGAAGTTACGTGCGCTTCCGATGTCCGCAACCTAGAAGGCGCTACCGCCGCCGCCGCCGAAGCCGCCTCCGGAAAAGCCTCCGCCTGAGAAACCGCCTCCTCCGCTGAAGCCGGATCCACTGGAACTCGCCCTGGGTGCGGAGACGAAGACCTGGTGCATGTCTGACGCCATGCTGTGCATTGAGCTTGAAAAGAAAAGCGGACTGAATCCCGTATAGCCGTTCGGCGAAACGTACCAACTCGGGGGGTCTTTTATTATGCCGTCGAACGCTTGCGCCCAGTGGTGCTCGACGCCCAGCGCCATGGCGTAAGGAAGAAATTTTTCGAAGGTGTCGGGCGGCATGCGCTTGATGCGGTCGGCATCGACGCGATTCATGAACTCCTGGAATCCGAGGACAGCGATTCTGGTGCGGCCGCCGGCTACGGTTTTCGCCGTCATCTGGCGCGCGAAGAGCCACCAGATCAGGGCGGAAACTAAAACGCTCCCGATCAGCAGCGGAATGGAATTGAACAGATTCATCCAGCCCAGCACTTGCACGGCGACCACGAGGATCGCGATGGCGACACCGGCGACGATGCTGTAGCCATTGGCCGATTCCGGGTCGAGCGTGTAGATGCCTTTGTTCTTCAGCGAGAGCATGATGTCCTGACGCACGACCGGAATCACGGTGTAGAAGCGATTCTTCAGGCTGGACAAACGGGTTTCAGCGCCGCCGAGAAAAATGTTTTCCAGCATCACGCGCTCATGCGGTGTAAGGTCAGGGCCCCACTGCTCGCGTGGCTTCAAAAGATGGAATAAATAATCCTTGTGGTGAAATACCAGAAAAGTGTCGACTTTTTCTTCGATCTTAATGTAGCCGCGCACCGCTAGATCGACGATGGTGCTGGTAATGTCGCGGGGATGGATTGTGTCGTCGAGCAAAGTTCCGGCTTCGGCGGGACAAATGTCCTTGGGCGGTTCGTACTGCGGGGCGACGGAGACGCCGGGATCGGGATCGCGTCCCACGGAATGCCAGAGGGCAAACATTACGGCCAAAGTCAGCAGCGGCAGGAACACGATGGGATTACTGCCGAGAAACCATCCCAACTTCGTGAGCGCGGACGGAGGTTTGAGCACTCCCTGCGGGATATAAATGTCGATGGTGACGCCGCCGCGCATGGGTAGCGGGCGGGTCGTTTCGAAAAGAACGTCGGCGCCTTTGACTTCGGCGGTCGCGTCGCTCTCCTTAGAACCGTAGGCGCCAGTGAAGGCCTGAGCGCGCAGTCCTCCGGCGGCATTCTCGGGCAGGGTCACGAAGGCCGAGGCATGGTCGATGGGAACCGGCCAATCGTTGCCGGTCACGTTCCAGTAGAACTCGGCATAACTATCTCCGGCACTGTCGCTGGAACTATCGAAGAAACGGACGCCGTTGCGAACGGAGTAGTCGATGTTGACGACGCGCGTCGTGTCGACCGCGCCGGGAATGTAGATTTTGAGATCGCGGTAGGCTCCAGACTTGCTTGAATCGTATTTCAGCTTGCTTCCGTTTTCGTCGGTGACGCTCATGACATTTAGAAAGAGCGTGTAGTTGGTGCCGTGCGGTCCGGGATATTCGACCGGGATGGTGCGGTGAATGCCGTGCCACTCCCCGACGAAAGCCAGAGTGATTTTTTCGCTGACCAGGGCGGTGCCGTTGGGGGCGATGGAGATGGTGTCCTTGAAATCGGTGACGCGCCAGTTGCGGGCCTGGGCAGCGGCGGGGACTAGCAGTAGCGCCAGAATCAAAAGCAAGAGCAAGGGCTTTACCACAGGGGACACGGGGGACACAGGGGGGCACAGGGGAGTACCACGAGCAGACTCGCACGGCGTTCTCTGATGGCGCGATCGCTGGTGCGGCATGCCTAGAATTTCACCGCCACTGGTTCGCGATCGGCGGCAGCGGTTTCGAAGAACTGTTTCTGTTGGAAGCCGAACATCCCGGCCAGAATGTTGGT
>DATFVD010000536.1:0-3278 GCA_035260505.1 Terriglobales bacterium | reverse complement strand
CTGAGCCAGCGACTCATCGCACTGCGGATCTCGTACCGCTCGCAATTCGTGCAAAGTGGAATAGTCGAGACCCTCGTCAGACAACCGGGGCTGGTAGGAGAGAAACATATACACCAGCTTTATTAATCGCGTTTCGTCTTTAGCCAACTCCTTGTCAGCAACAAAAACTTCTTCACTCGCGGAAAAAGACGAACGCGGATGATTCCAAGCCAAGGCCACCAGACGAAGACGCATCGCTTCCTTCTTTGGCGCCGGCCATGGCAGATTCCCGCTAGCGGTCTCCGACCCGCTCAGAATGCACACCGCCACCATCAGAACCATGCTCACAAATCTTACTTTGTCCATCGTCGGGGACCTCAGTCCAAGTGGTTTATTCTTTGATGCTAGTTGCTTGAGATGGGGAGCGTAAAGTCGCCGGCAAAATCGGTAGGGCATTTCCCCTGCAATTATGTTAAAGAGTCTCGACTGAACCCCTGAGTAAAGGAGAGCTTATGACTCGCGAAGCCAGAATGATGTCCGGGATCATCCTCATCACCGTGCCCACGATTCAATATGGCGGATGGGGCGGTACTCCCCAGTTCATTGCTTTGGGCAGTCCGAATCGGAGTGCCACTGGCTGCGATTCTGATTTCGTCGGGATTCTTTTTCTCCATGCTTTCGCCAACCGCTACCGAAGCCGGGGAGCAGTCTCTCTGATCTACGCCGGAGCAGTGGTTCTCGCCCTCGCGGTGGTGACGCTCGGGGTGGGATTGTTACGATCGCCCCGGGCGAACTGATGGCGGATTCCGCATTTTTCGATTGCGACGGAGCATCCATATTATGCAGAGAAACGGTTGGCGCGAGCCAGCCGTCCGCGGCGGGAATCCCACTCATCGCAAACCGTGCGCGATGAGTGGGGCACCCGACATAAGTTTTCGACAGGCTTAGAACGTATACCGCAACGCGAACTGGAAGGCCCGCGGTCCGCCCGCCCCGAAGAACTTGCCCGCTGTTTCGAGCGGCTGATTGAAGGTTGGCGAGTCGATCGTGTTGCTGAATCCGGAGTAGTTCCGGTTGGTCGTGCCCCGGATGTTAGTGATGTTGAAGAGATTGAACACTTCGGCGATCGCCTGCAAGGAATGAGGCTCCTTGAAATGGAACGTCCTCGTGATCCGCATGTCAAACGAGTTGAAATCGTCTCCGAACTTGAGTTTGGAACTGACGAGGGGCAACGGGCCCGTTACCGATACGGGCAATCCGGTTACGGGATCTTTTTGCGAAGGTTCGCATGGTACAGGCCCCGCTACATTGCCGTCGAGTAGGCAGAGTGGCAACGCATTATATGCCGTGATGGCGGCGTTCAGCGCCGACCCGTTCGAAATCTGGCGGCCTAATGCGTTTCGGGGGATGTTAGGAAGTCGCCCACTTAACCCGGATACCACGGAATCCATCGGAACGTGTGAAGCCCATGTCCAGATGGGCGAAACGTTCAGTTTCCATGGCATTTCCATGTTCCCGGATATCACGAAGCGGTGTCGCTCATCGCCCGTTGAATAGCCTTTTTCGAACCTCAGATTATTGAAGTGCATTGCAACGATTGCCGGATCCTCCGTTGAACCGCCACTCGGGCTGACCTGATCATCCGGTTGTTCGTCGAATGTCTTCGACAGGGTGTAGCTGACATTAAATCCCGGCCGCCACGGTCCGCTTCCCGGGCGCTTCTTGAACGATATCAACAATCCGTCATACCATGTTCTTCCCACTGACATGAAGTCAGTAACCTGCTGGCACGTGGGGTCGGAAGGGCACCCCGTGGCCGCCGGCAGGCCTTTAACCGGATCAATGATTGTGCAGGGATCCCTGCCATTGGGACAGGCAATGTAGGTGGGATCAACTCCTGCCGGCAAGCTGCGCAGAAATCTTGGCACGAGCTGGCGGTAGCCGCGATCGTGAAGTCCATCCACTGACAGGACAAAGTTATTTCCAAACTGCTGCTGGACGCCCAGCGTTAACTGCTCCATGTAAGGAGTGTTGGAGTTGTTGTCGATGATATTCACACCAATCCCGAACGGGCTGAATCCGCCTGAGAATGGGCTGGCCAAGGTAGGAGTGCCGGGGTCGTAGGTCGCTCCTGGTGAAAAACATCCGTTGAGTGTGCCACCGCAAGTTGATCCGCCGAATGCTTTCAGCGGTAGCACCCGACCATTGAGTACCTCCTCCAATTCGGCTGGCTCCAGAATCACTCGATCGTAGTAAATGCCAAACCCACCGCGCACCACTGTTCTTCCCTTGCCGATTGGGTCCCACGCAAAGCCGACGCGCGGGCCGAAGTTGTAGTACTTGCCGTTGCCTTTGTGCGGTCCCAGGATGTTGCGAATGAACTCGCAGTTGGGATTTGAAGGATCAAGGGCGGTAAGCGACGGACACGGTTTGTCGCGATCGGTCTCGCCCAGGGAGTTGAAGTCGATATCCCACCGTAGTCCCAGGTTCAGCGTGAGCCGCGGTCTGACTTTCCAATCGTCCTGCACGAACATTCCCAGATAGTTGTTATGCACAAATGGCCCGGACGGAGAGCCAGGAGCGTCGCTTTTCAGCGCGATGGCAATCGGAATGTCCGTATCGTCACAGGGAGTGGCAACCGAACAGGGTGTGCCGGTAAATAAGTTTTGGCTGGGGAAGTCCTCGGTCATGTATGCGGTTCCGCTGCCGAACAGGTCAAAGAAGATGTCGGATCCGTAATGCTGGTATTCAATTCCGAAGTTCAAACTGTGCTTGCCTGCGGACCAATAGAACGTATCGCGGAACTGGTCGCGCGCCAGCCTGGTGCGCTGCGGGATGCGATAGTTGGCGCCGTCCTGAAGGTCAGGGAACCGGACTTCATTGCCTGCGGCCAGCCCCGCCGGATTGGTCAGAGGATCATTCGGCGAAAAGAAGGGAATAAAATTGATGAAGTAATTTTTTTGATAGACGAAAGTGTTGACCTTGTTGGACGAAATCGTTCTCGACCAGTTCGCGAGAAAGGAATTGTATCGGTTGAGCGACTGCTGACGATTGGCCGCGGAGCCGAACGGCCGCGTCAGAAAGCCATTATCAACGTCCAGGGATCGCTGGAACGAGTAACGCAGAGCGATATGATCGTTTTTAGTCGGGAGCCAGTCGCCTTTGGATGTGATCCGCGCATCGTGGACAAAAGCCAGCGCCGAACCCCCGATCAGCGTCCCCGAGCCATCGCTGTTGAATTCCCGAATGCCAATGGGAACCGCGTGGTCCTGATTGAGGTATTCCCCGGCGAAGAACCC